>JARFRG010000071.1 GCA_029287375.1 Boseongicola sp.
TGCCGGGCTCGTCAAGAACAGCAGGGTTCTGCTCTATTGTGCCATCGGGGAACGATCTACCCTCGCGGTTGAGATTGCCAACGAGTTGGGACTAAAGAACGTCGCACATATTCCCGGGGGCTTTACTGCATGGCAGAATGCAGGTGGCCCGGTCGAAAAGATGGAATAGCGAACTCGCAATCTAAGAGCTTGTCTCGCTCTCCATCCTAACGCGGCTTCACCCTAATGCGCACACGAAACCTCCGCTGTTTAAAAAGTTCGAGGCAGGCCCCAAAGGAAACTGATTAAGAAACCAAACCTGCGCGTCCTATTTTTTTTAGTGTCGCCAGTTTCAAAAGCTTTTTTGTCCGGGCTGCTTGATCGTGCCGCGTGGACAAGTCTGGAGAGCTCCTTGTCCTGAAGTCGGATGAAAGTTTTTTCGTCTACGTTGGGATACCACATTTTCGACAGGCCTTTCTGATTGGGATGCAAGAGTGATGCTCCCCTTATCCACGCGATGCGTAGCGACATTGTTGTGTGCGCCGTGATCTAACCGTAAAAAGAGAACGGGGGACCAAGTGATGTCGAAAGATACAGAAGCTGCGACATCCAAGCCGTTTCGACTTCACCTGTTGGGCCGGTTCGCGATTTCCTCATCGGATCAAACTGTCCTCGAACTTCCGACACAGAAATCCAAAGCACTTGTCGCGTTGATTGCATTGGCCGGAAATGAGGGCATTGATCGTCTCAAGGCAGCATCAATGCTCTGGAGCCGTGGGACGGATGCGCAAGCCCGCGCCAATTTGCGCCAGACCTTGGCGAGCATCCGCAAAACTCTTGGCGACCACGGCGAGATCATCCTAAGCGACGGCGCTTCCATGCGCATAGCGACGGCCACCATCCAAACGGACATTGCCGCTTTGCAAGCCGGCGACAGTAAAGCGATTTGGGCTGATCTGGATGCTTTGGGACCGTTTCTCGACGGTATTCGCATCAATGAGCCTGACTTTGAGGAATGGCTTGCTTCAACACGCGCGCAGGTTCTGAATCGAGTTTCAATCATGCTCTTCGATATGGCCGAAGAAATGCTTGCAAACGGCGCCTGGAATGACGCCAAAAAGGCAAATAAGAAACTGCTGTCTCTTGATAGCTTCGATGAAGGCGCACATCGTCAGGCGATGCGCATCTTTGCCGCGACGGGCGCACATGCGCAGGCGCTCAGGCACTACGACGAACTGGCCGCGCTGCTAAGCTCCGAACTCGGCGTCCTTCCATGCCCGCCGACCCAGGAGTTGATGCGGTCTTTACGCACTTCCGCTGAATTGGCACCGATCAGCACGGTCGATACGGCAAAAGAGCCTGCCCACGAAGTGTCCGTTCAACAAGACCGTTCGGCAACAACCTCGCTTGCAGTCTTTCCCTTTGCGACCTTGGGCAGTGATGACGGGTTGCCCCCGCTCTGCGGCATCGCCGAAGACATCGCGATTGAACTTGACCGCTTCTCAACACTGAACGTGGCGCTGCGCCACGACAAGATCGCAGCAGCTGACGAGAATCTATACGCCGTTGAGGGAAGCGTTCGATATTCCAAGAGTACGGCCCGCGTGTCGGTGCAGCTTATAGATGGCCGATCAAGGAACATCCTCTGGGCTGAACGGTATGATCGAACGCTTGATGATGGCTTCGAGGCACAAGACGACATCGTACGCTGCGTGGCGGCAGCGATTCCCGGTAGGGTACAGGCAGATGTAGCAGACCGCGCGGCTCGACAGGATATCGATGTTTTGAGTGCGCACGAACTCATGTTGCAAGGCAAAATGTTACGCGACGCATTAAGTGCCGACGCAATTTTGAAAGCGCGGGTCTTGCTCGAACGCGCGATTACTCTCGATGCGAGCAACGCTCGCGCTCATATGTATCTGTCAGACACCCATGTCATTGATGGCTGGCTGGGATTAAGCGATGATGAAAGCGCCGCGAAAGCATTGCACCACGCCCGACTGGCCATCGCTGCTGATCCTTCCGACGTATACGTTCAGGATCACCTTGGCTTTGCGTTTCTAAGCAATGGGATGTGGCGCGATGGGCAATCCCAGATAGAAAAAGCGCTGCGCAAGATCGCAAACGAAGTGGAATCCAACGCTTGGTGCGGGTACGCTTTCTCCCTGATTGGGAACCACGCAGTCGCGCTTCAAGAGGTTCTCAGATCGACCGAACGCGACCCGCGACCCCCTGCGTCCTTTGGCTGGATTCGTGCGCAGGTTTTTTCTTTCAACGGCCAGTTCGATGCCGTCATAGAAGAATTGCTGGGGGCGTCCGTCCTCAACTCTCTGGCTCAGGCGTTTCTTGTTGGTGCCTATGCGCGCCTTGGTCGCGCAGAAGATGCATCAGGCGCGCTTGCTGACTTTACTCAAATGCGCCGCAGCGAGCTTCTGACCAGACAACGACCCGTGCCGCGGGACACCGTTGTGGGACTGGCCGGTGGGTTCCGGGCCATGTGGCAAAGGCCTCAGGACTGGGAGCATATCGCGTCAGGCCTGTCATTGGCTGGCCTTCCAGACTAACGAACGCTCTGTTGCTTTGTTTGCCTTTGGCTCCCCAACCTCGCATTCGTCACAAAGCCAGACCTACCCGACGGTGTTATAAACCCAAGAGCCCGGCACAGCCTTTCTTCCCGACTTTGAATTCACGGCGCTTGCATAATATATAGATATTCATATGTATTGCATCTTGTAGCAATCTGAAACGGATGAAACATGGATCACCCAACTAAGCTATCCAAAACAAGGGCAACAGGGTCATGGACTGCTGGATGGGCGGGCGCATTGGCAGCAGCGGCTATGATAGTGCTGGCTGCCGAAGCATATGCACAAATGTCGGGTCATGGGATGCATCGACATGGTGCAGACGGAACCGGACATAACGAAATGACAATGCCAGGGTTGAGAGGCCTAAACGCAACGCCCGAAGAAAGCGTTGAATTGGCTATTATGTTCCGCAACTTCGATACGATTTCACGTCAGGTCACCAATTTGCCGAATGGAATACGTACAGTGACCA
>JARFRG010000076.1 GCA_029287375.1 Boseongicola sp.
CCCAAAGCGTCGCATCCGGGTCCAACGCCTCGCGCCGCTGATCAAAAACCGCCATCTCGATGCCCGTGCCAAGCTGAACAGTACCCGCATCCGGCGCCGCCTGCCCCGTCAACACATTGATCAAAGACGTCTTTCCGACCCCGTTCGGGCCGACAAAAGCGATTCTGTCACCTCGCGCCACGCGCAAAGAGAAATCCTTCACAATCGTCTTGCCATCGAACGCCAGCGAAATACCCGTCGCCTCAATCACCCGCTTGCCAGACTTCGGCCCCGCATCAAGCTCCATCGCGGCCGTCCCCTGACGACGAATTTGCCCCGCCTTTTCGGCCCGCAAATCCTGCAACGCCCGCACCCGCCCCTGATTGCGCTTGCGGCGCGCAGAGATCCCTTCGACCGCCCAACGCGCCTCGGACTTGATTTTCCGGTTCAGTTTGTGGCGCGCAATGTCTTCCTCTTCCCAAATCTTATCGCGCCAGGTCTCAAAAGCCTCAAACCCCTGCTCCTGACGCCGCACATCCCCACGATCAATCCACAACGTCGCCCGCGTCAACGCGCGCAAAAACGCCCGGTCATGCGAGATCACAATGAACGCCGACTTCGTGCTCGCCAGATGTGCCTCCAGCCAGGAAATCGCCTCGATATCAAGATGGTTGGTCGGCTCGTCCAGACACATCAGATCGGGCGCCTCAGCAATCAACTTCGCCAAAGCCGCACGCCGCCGCTCACCACCTGACGCCGCCTCTACCGCCGTATCAGGATCAAATTTCAGCTTCTCGGCCACAGCCTCGACGCGCCACAGCTCCGACGGGTCCATATCGCGCAACGCATAGTCTCCCAACGTCGCACAGCCCCGCATTTCCGGCTCCTGCGCCATGTAGCCAACCGCACTGCCCGGCGACACAACCCGCGTGCCCTGATCCGGCTCAACAAGCCCCGCCATGACTTTCATCAAAGTCGACTTGCCCGACCCATTGCGCCCGACCAGCGCAAGCCGGTCGCCGCTGTGAACGGTCAAAGACATGTCATCGAATACCGGATCACCGCCAAAAGTCAGCGATATGTCGGACAATTGCAAAAGAGGAGTACGTGCCATGCCCGCGAGCTACCCGGACCTCAAAGCGCCGTCAACGCCCCTTCACTCTTTCAAAAACACCTCGGGTGAGCCGCCAAAGGCGGCGAGGGCAGCGCCCTTACACGGCGATCGCGCGAATGGCGCGCGCCCGCGCCGGAGGAATTGCCGAAATCTCAAGCCCCGTAAACACATGCAAGGTGTTCAGATCACGGTCCACAACCGCATGATCACTCACCCATCCCCCCATCGTCAGATACGAGCGCAACAAAGGCGGCATCGTTTTCAATGCGCGGGCGCGGTCCGGCGCCCGCCGCACACCGCGCGCAAACCGACACACATCCGGTGCCTTGACTCGCGGCCACCACCGACGCGGTGCAAGATGGTGATCCCCAAGGATCGCGAAAGCATCCGAATACCGCGCCGCCTCAACTCCCTGAAACGATGAGCAGCCAAACAGCATTTCAATGCCTTCAGCGTCCACAATCCGCGCAACAGCCCCCCAGGCAATCCGCAAAATATCAGGATCAGACACCCCCGGCACCACACAAAACCGCCCCATCTCGACCATAGGCGCAGCGTAGGCCTCAAGCGCCTCAAGTGCATAGTACTGCGCCGAATAACTCCGCCCGATATCCGCCCCCGATGCCAGCAACAAAAGTCGAAACGTCGCCACCAGAACGCCGTCCGATTTGCGCTCAATCAGCATATGACGGCACAGATCATCAAACCGGTCCGCATCCTCTGTGCCCGAAGCCGCGCCGCGAAACACCAGCGAGCGCAGTTTTCGCGCCGCCGCAACATCCGCGTCACATACCGCAAGCCGCGCGATATATCGCGCCGGGTAACGCTCTTGTGTGCGTGCATTCATCTAAATCTCATGCCTCATCGCTTGGTTGGCCCGGCCGGCAACCCCAGATATGATCCACTGGAACACTGCCACACAATCTGTGACAGCGAAACGACGTGAAGGGACGACACATGGAAAAAATTATCAAATCCGACGCCGAATGGCGCGCAGCACTCGACGACCTTGAATTCAAGGTCTTGCGCAAACACGGCACCGAACGCGCCTTTTCCAACGACGCCTTCCCCAAAGACCCCGGCACCTTCATGTGCAAAGGCTGCGGCGCGCCATTGTTTGATCAAAGCCACAAATTCGACAGCGGCACCGGCTGGCCATCGTTCTACAAGCCGCTTGATGATGAAATGGTCGGCGAAAGCGTCGACAACGGCTTTTTCATGCGCCGCACCGAAGTCCACTGCAACCGTTGCGACGGCCATCTCGGTCACGTCTTCCCGGACGGACCCGCCCCCACCGGCCTGCGTTACTGCATCAACGGCGCGTCACTGGCGTTTGAACCGCAAGAAGATACCTAGTTTTCACCGAAAACCGAGGCCGCATCAAAGTTGCCAAAGTTGCCGAACAACTGACGCAGAAAGCTGACGCCCTGCGTATTTGCGTCCGTCACGCGGCGGGTCAAGGCAACGACCCGCCCGCCCTCCAGCCCAAATCTTTCGACATTCTGGACAACTCCGGCCTCATCAAACGAGATCGCCACGACCTGCCGATCCACCTCAACCGGTGCGCGCCACAAGAACCGCTCATAATCAGACCGTACATAATACCAGCCAAGATCATCTACGATGCCGCGTGTGCCGGGCTGTCCCAGCGTGAAAGCGATTGTCTCTTTGGTGTCGCGCCCGACGACAACGCCCGCAAGCGTCGATGGCTCAGGCACGTATCCGTGACCATCCTCAAGCCGCGCGCAGCCCACCGCAAGAACCACAACCAGCGATGCAAAAACACCGCGCCACATGAACCCTGGAAAATCCCTCACCGCGCCCCACCTCTTGTCAACCGTCCTGCCGCCGCCTAATCGGCATATCCAGAGAATGAGACCGGATCAAGGAGTGACCCGATGGCCGCCACCCAACTGCGCCTGTCCGAGCTGAAACGCAAAACGACGTTCGACCTGGCACCAGACGCCCCCACGCGCAAAGCGATCGCCGACCGCCTTGGCATCCTCGGCGTGAAAAAACTCACGTTCAAAGGCGCGCTACTGCCCACCGGCAAAGCCGACTGGACACTGGACGGACGCCTCGGAGCGACCGTTGTCCAGGCCTGCGTCGTCACACTTGATCCGGTGACGACGCGCATCGACGAAGACACCACGCGCCGCTATCTGGCCGAAATGCCCGACATCAATGATGCGCCCGATTCCGAAATGCCCGAAGACGACACCGCCGAAGACATGCCCGAAATCCTTGATCTTGCCATGGTCATGGAAGAAGCCCTCGCGCTCGCCTTACCACCCTGGCCACGCGCGCCCGGTGTGGAACCCGTCGAGATCGCCGTCACAGAGCCCGGCCAGACCCCCCTGTCCGACGAAGATGTAAAGCCGTTCGCGGCCCTGAAATCGTTGCAGGAAAAGCTCAAAGGCAACGACCCCGGCGACGCATGAAATCACCCTTGCGTTCCACCGGAATCGCAGTATGTTCCCGGCCTCGCTCGAATGATTGGGTTGGACACCGGACGCGCAGTTGCGTATGACCGCTTCAACCGCTGAAACACCGGGGACGCACGGTCCCACATAACTTTAGGATGTGACATGGCTGTCCCTAAGAGTAAGATCACAAAGTCGCGCCGCAACATGCGCCGCGCACACGATTCACTCGTACCCGGCAATCCGGCCGAGTGTCCAAATTGCGGAGAACTCAAGCGCCCTCACCACGTGTGCGGCGCCTGTGGTCACTACGCGGAACGCGAAGTTGTTGCTCAGGCCGACGAACTCGACCTCGACGACGACGCGGCGTAAGCCGCTCGTGCGCGTGCGCCCCTCGCGATGACGGCTGGTTCCGATCAAAGCACGGACAGCGCGCGGGCGCGCACAATCATCTCTGTGGATGCGATGGGCGGCGACCAAGGGCCGCCCGCCGTCGTTTCTGGGATCGCAAAAAGTGCTGAAAAGAATCCCGACATCGGGTTCATTGTGCATGGGCGCGCCTCCGAAATTAGACCGCTGATCGAAAAAGCAGGCCTCACGGCGCGCTGCGAAATCCGCGATACCGCCGAAGTCGTCACAATGGACGCCAAACCGTCCCATGTAATGCGCAAAGGCAAGAACACATCCATGTGGTCGGCTGTCGAGGCCGTGAAAAGCGGAGAGGCACAAGCCGTCGTCTCCTGCGGCAACACTGGCGCGCTGATGGCGGTTTCGATGCTGCGCCTGCGCAAAATTCCAGGCGTCGACCGTCCCGCCATCGCCTGCCTGTGGCCCTCAAGAAATCCCGGTGGCTTCAACATCATGCTCGATGTCGGTGCAGACATTCGCGCCGACGAGAAAGACCTTTTGCAATATGCCCTTATGGGGGGGTCATACGCGCGAAACGGCCTCGGCATCGACCGTCCACGGATCGGGCTTTTGAACGTCGGCACCGAAGAACACAAAGGCCGCGCAGAAATCAAAGCCGCCCACGATCTGATCTCTCAAATGGCCCCCGCCGCCGAACTCGATTTCGTCGGCTTCGTTGAGGGCGGCGATATTCCGTCGAACCGCGTCGATGTCATTGTGACCGATGGCTTCACCGGCAACGTCGCGCTCAAGACCGGGGAAGGCACGGCAAGCCTGATCCGCGATTTCCTGCGAGAAGCCTTCAAAGCCACTCCGCTCAGCAGATTCGCAGCCCTCCTGGCCCTCGGCTCACTAAAGCGTCTGACCAAGCGCATTGACCCGCGCCGCGTTAACGGCGGCGTGTTCCTTGGCCTCAACGGAACCGTGGTCAAATCTCACGGAAGCGCCGATGCCACTGGCGTCTCATCCGCCATCAAACTCGCCTTCCGCCTGGCAGAAAGCGGATTTACCGAACGTCTTGCCGCACGGGTTGCATCCACCGGGATCGCGAGTCAGGATACCGACGAAACAACAAATAATAACGAGCAGAACGCATGACAAAACGCGCCCAGGTCCGCGGCGTCGGGCACTATCTCCCCAAGCGGGTTGTGCCAAACAGCGAATTCGAAACGACAATCGACACGACTGACGAGTGGATACGCTCGCGCTCGGGGATCGAACGCCGTCACTTTGCCGCCGAAGGTGAAACAACCTCCGACATGGCCACATTTGCGGCTCAAAAAGCCCTCGACATGGCGGGCCTGACAGCCGACGACATTGACGCGATTATCGTTGCGACTTCGACCGCCGACCTCACATTTCCCTCCGCCGCGACGATGGTACAGGCCAAACTTGGCATGACCAAAGGCTTCGCATTCGACGTCCAGGCCGTTTGTGCGGGCTTTGTTTTCGCTCTGGCCAATGCAAATGCGCTCATCATCTCAGGTCAGGCAAATCGCGTGATCGTCATCGGCGCCGAAACCTTCAGCCGCATTATGGACTGGTCCGACCGCGCAACCAGCGTGCTGTTCGGCGACGGCGCGGGCGCTGTCATCCTTGAAGCCGCGACAGGCGACGGCACCATCGAAGATCGCGGCATCCTTGCGATTGACCTGAACTCCGACGGTCGCCACAAGGACATTCTCTACGTCGACGGTGGCGTGTCGACCCAATCCACGGGCCACCTGAAAATGCAGGGAAAAGAGGTCTTCCGCCACGCCGTCGAGAAGCTCGCCTCCACCGCGCACACCGCCCTTGGAAAGCTCAACCTCACTGGCGACGACATTGACTGGATCGTCCCACATCAGGCCAATCTGCGCATCATCAAATCGACTGCGCATAAGATGGGCGTCGGTCTCGATCGCGTCGTGCTTACGGTCCAGGATCATGGCAATACCTCGGCAGCATCGATTCCCCTCGCCCTGTCTGTCGGTGTCGAGCGTGGGCAGATAAAACCCGGCAATCTCATCGTAACCGAGGCCATTGGCGGCGGATTGGCTTGGGGAGCGGTGGTTCTCCGCTGGTAATTGTCCATTTAGCCTTTTTCTCAAGGCCTTGATATTGACTCGGAAAATCATCCCCCCCATGCTCCAATCGAACAAATTAGAGGGGGATAGGATGAGCGAAAAGACTTTGACACGTATGGACCTTAGCGAGGCAGTGTTTCGCGAAGTGGGTCTAAGCCGTAACGAATCCGCCCAACTGGTGGAAAGTGTTCTCGCTCACATGTCCGATGCGCTCGCATCTGGTGATCAGGTGAAAATCTCCTCTTTCGGCACCTTCTCGGTCCGCGACAAAGCGGCCCGCATTGGTCGCAACCCAAAGACCGGACAAGAAGTCCCCATCCATCCCCGCCGCGTGCTGACCTTCCGACCATCGCACTTGATGAAAGATCGCGTCGCGGCCGGCAACAAGGGTTAATCCCGCTCCATGGAAAAATCGCCCGACGCCTTCCGCACCATCTCGGAAGTGGCCGAGTGGCTCGATATTCCGACCCATGTCCTGCGCTTTTGGGAAAGCCGGTTTGCCCAAATCAAACCGGTCAAACGCGCGGGTGGTCGTCGGTATTATCGCCCCTCGGATATGCGCCTGATCGGCGGCGTGAAAACGTTGCTGCACGATCAGGGCATGACCATACGTGGCGTCCAGAAACTGCTGCGCGAACATGGCGTTAAGCACGTATCTTCATTCTCAAAATCGCTCGATAATGATCAAGATGACGCGTCTGATGATACCGTCATCGACCACGCTCCAACCGCGCCTGTTACACCATCCGCGCCTTCGCCTGTCGCCCGGCAGACCTACACCGCAGAAGCCGCACCTGCCCCCGAGCCAGAGCCAGAGCCAGAGCCAGAGCCAGAGCCAGAAAAATCATCCGAAGACGACGGCGAACAACCTGATATGTTCACCTCAGGCGACGATCCGATGCCAATCCCGGCCTTCGTGCGCTCCCGCCCTTCTCCTCTGGCCGAGACCCCTGCACCGCAGCCCGCGCCGCCGGTACCCGCGCCGCCATCAATCCCCGACACCCCTGACGTGCCGGACGTCGATCCCGACGACAACGCACCAGAATACGCCGACGCACCCGGCCTCGCGGCGCGCCTTGCAGTGCTGCCACACGCGCATCTCGCCGCCCATCGTCCAACTCTAAAGGCCGCCCGCGACCGCCTGATAGATCTGCGCCGCGCGCAATCATAAGACATTCCCCAAAAGCACGCGTGATCCCGGCAGATCGACCCTTGCAGCCAGCCCTCTTTTCGGTCAAAACGCCCAAAGTCGGGCTATGGCGCAGCCTGGTAGCGCGTCCGTCTGGGGGACGGAAGGTCGCAGGGTCGAGTCCTGCTAGCCCGACCAATGATCCAATGTCCGCACCCCTCCGGCGGACGCCTAAACGACCCGAGGCTCAATGAAACAGGGCGTTCTCACCGACAGCGAAATCTCCGCGATGATCGACGCTGGCGCGATCAGCGCGACGGCACCCTTTGATCCGGGCCAAATCCAACCCGCCTCGCTTGATCTGCGTCTCGGCACAGTCGCCTTCCGCGTTCGCGCGTCTTTTCTGACAGGACGCGCGCGCACCGTTGCCGACCGCCTCAATGACTTCAAGATGCACGAGATCGACCTGACCCAAGGCGCGGTTCTCGAAAAGGGCTGCGTCTACGTCGTGCCGCTTCTTGAACGCCTCACCCTGCCCCAAGGGACGACAGGTGCCGCAAGTGCCAAGTCCTCCATCGGCCGCCTCGACCTGCTCACCCGTATCATCACGGACAACGGCCATGAATTTGACCGCGTTCCCGACGGCTACGACGGTCCGCTCTACGTCGAAATCTGCCCCCAAAGCTTCTCAGTTATCGCCCAAACCGGCCAGATGTTGAACCAGATCATCTTCCGGCGCGGACAAACTGTCATATCTGACAACGAGTTAGCCACCCTCCACGCCAAATCCCCGATCGTATCCGGCGACGCTGTCATCTCAGGCGGCCTCGGGTTCTCCGTCGACCTCAAACCCGAAACCGGAACCCTCGTCGGCTACCGCGCCAAACCCCACGCAGGCGTCATCGACCTTGCAAAACTCGCCCACTACGATCCCGCCGATTATTGGGAAGAGGTGCGCACCAACACCGGCTGGATCATCCTCGACCCCGGCGCGTTCTACATTTTGGTCAGCCGCGAAGCCATCGTCATCCCCCCCGATCACGCCGCAGAAATGGCCCCCTACATCGCAATGGTCGGTGAATTCCGCGTCCACTACGCAGGCTTTTTCGACCCCGGTTTCGGCTGGGCCGAAGCGGGCGGCACCGGTTCGCGCGGCGTGCTTGAAGTCCGCTGCCACGAAGCACCATTTGTTCTCGAACACGGCCAAATCGTCGGCCGCCTCGTCTACGAAAAAATGACCCAAGCGCCCAAAACCCTCTATGGCCGCGAGATCAAATCAAATTATCAGGGCCAAGGCCTGAAGCTGTCAAAGCACTTTAGCGCGCCTTAGACTTAGATCCGCCCAAAGCGCCACGCGACGCGCATCATCCGTCCGGCCTTCTTGGCGCCAGGCGTCGGTTGCACACCTTTATCGCGCATCAACTTGTTGATGCCCGGCCGCAGCACACGCCGCATCAGCATTCGTACAATCTGTTCGATATTCATGGGGTGTTAATCCTCGTCCTCAAACATTTCGGCCTGATTTTCGTCGTGATCCTCATCTTCCCCCGGCAAAGGCTCTCCGGGAGGAGGTCTGCTTTCCAGCAATCCGGCTGCACGCAGTTCCTTGACGCCCGGCAAATCGCGCGCGCTTTCCAATCCGAAATGATCCAGAAAATCCTGCGTAACGACATAAGTCACAGGACGCCCCGGCGTCATCCGTCGCCGCCCAAATCGGATCCACTCCAACTCCAACAGCTGATCCACAGTGCCACGGCTAACGG
This sequence comes from Boseongicola sp., assembly GCA_029287375.1. Lineage (GTDB taxonomy): Bacteria > Pseudomonadota > Alphaproteobacteria > Rhodobacterales > Rhodobacteraceae > Boseongicola. The sequence continues at coordinate 8,883 of JARFRG010000076.1, forward strand.
AAACACCGCGGATTTCTTCGATTTCCGCCCGTGTCACCGGCTGATGGTAGGCAATAATCGCCAGGGTCTCGATCGCCGCGCGGCTTAATTTGCGCGTCTCGACCGTCTCTTTGCGCATCAAAAACCCAAGGTCTGGCGCAGTCCGCATCGCAAACGCATCCCCAACCTTAACCACACAAACGCCACGCCCCTCGTACCGTTTTTTCAGCAATTCAATCGCTTGCGCCCCGTCCGAACCATGCGGCATCCGCGCATTCAGCTCGGCAATCGTCACAGTCTCCGAGGTGGCGAATAAAATCGCTTCAACCATCCGCTCCTGTTCGGCCAGCGGTGGCGCTTCAAACAGGCTTTCAAGCCCGTCCGGTGTTTGGGGGTCCGTCTCAGCCACGCTCCATCGCCCTGATCTGTATCGGCGCAAAGGTATCCGATTGTCTGATTTGGATCGCACCTGCCTTTGCCAATTCAAGCGAAGCGGCAAAATGCGAGGCCGTCGCCGACCGTCGCCGCGCTGGGTCCGTCTCCCATCCTTCGGGCAACCACGACAGCAAATCCGTCCACTCGCCCGCGAATCCGATCAACCCGCGCATCCGTTCCAAGGCCTGTTCAAGCGTCATCACATGGGCGCGGTCCATCGCATAGGGGCGAAATTCATCCTTGGTGCGAATGCGCGCGTAGCCCTGCATCAAATCCAGCAGTGTCGCGGTATAGCGCACCTTGCGCACCCGTGTCACATCCTCAGGCACACCGCGCACAAAGAAATCCCGGCCTTTTTGATCACGCCCCATCAGCTTCGCAGCCGATTCCCGCATTGCAGACAACCGCTCCAACTGAAACGCTAGATGCGCCGCCAGTTCCTCGCCCGACGGCCCGTCATCGCTTGGATCAGGCGGCAGCAATAACCGCGACTTCAAGAACGCAAGCCACGCCGCCATCAACAGATAATCCGCCGCCAATTCAATGCGAAGCGACTTCGCCTGATGGATGAACGCCAAATATTGCTCTGCCAACGCCAGCACAGAGATCTTGCGCAAATCGACTTTTTGCGTCCGGCTCAGCGTTAACAGCAGATCAAGCGGGCCTTCAAAACCGTCCACGTCGACGATCAGGGCCTCCGCCGCAAGGCGGGCCTCTACATCCTCGAAATCAACGTCGCCGTCAGGCATGTTCTGCTCCCTGCATCAGGGTCTCAAACTCCGCGCGCAACGCCGGAATGTCAATATCCCTTGGGGTTCGCCGGGCGGCCAACGCAACATCTGCCCGTTTTGCGGCCTCCGGGGTCATTTCACCCAAAGCCCCCGCAAGCGCCTCCATCTCTCTCATATCGCCATTGCAATGCAGCACCAGATCGCACCCCGCCGCCAAGGCCGCCTGCCCTCGCGTGACCACATCCCCTGCCAGCGCGTTCATCGAAATGTCGTCGCTCATCAACAGACCCGCCAGCCCAAGCCGCTCGCGCAAATAAGCAATGCCCGCCGCCGATTGTGTCACGGGACGCTCGGGATCAATCTCTGGCACCACGATATGCGCCGTCATCACCATCCCCAGATCCGCCAGCGCCCGGAACGGCGCGAAATCCGTCGCCTCAAGGTCCGCCAAAGGCACCTCAATGCGCGGCAATTGCTTGTGGCTGTCCACGATCGCCCGCCCATGCCCCGGCGCATGCTTCAAAACCACCAGACACCCGGCATCCAGATGCCCCTCACCGCAGGCCCGTGCCATTGCCACAACCGTCGCCGCATCCGTCCCATAGCAACGATTGCGCAAAAACGGATGGGTCTCAGGGTACGCAATATCCGCCGAGGGCGCACAATTCACATCGACCCCGTGCGCGATCAGTTCCGCCCCAATCAAAGCACCGCGCAAATACATCGCCCGTGCAGCCATATCGGCATTGCCAAACGTCTCTACCTGATCAAGCGGAGGCAAATACTCGCGCCATTGCGGCCCGCGCATCCGCTGCACACGCCCGCCCTCCTGATCGATCAGCACAGGCGCGTCCCACCCAACTGCGGCCCGCATGTCGGCAGTCAAACGACGAAGCTGGTCCGGCGTCTCACAATTACGTTGAAAAAGAATAAACCCCCAAGGGTCAGCCTCCCGAAACAAGGCCGCCTCACCGGGGGTCAAAACAGGCCCGAGGGGCGCGAGTGTAAACGCGCCCCGGCTCACATTATTCCTGTACGACCGGGATGCAGTTGGCACCGTCAGACACCAACACCGCACAGAACCGACGCGCCTCGGACAAGTCTGCAAAGCCTAAAGCCCGCAAACGCCAGAACGTCCGCCCACCGGTTTCGGCCTCCTGCACAACGCGCTCTTTACCTGTCATGTAGTCACCGAAATTCGCAATCGCATTAGCCCATTCCGCCCGCGCCACCTCGGCGCTGCCATAGGCCCCAAGCTGCACAAGCCGCGTTCCGGGGGGGATCGTTGCGGGATCAATTGCGCCCGTCACATCATTCGTGACCATCAACGAAGCCACGCGCCGCCCTTCGGGGCGCACAAGCGGACGCGGGGTTGCCAAAGGCACACCCGGAGCCGCCGAGACAAGGCTCACCGGTTGCGCTTCCACCAAAACCCCAAGGTCAGCCAAAGCCGCAGCGACCGCCATATCGGTGGCCGATGGTGCGTTTTCTTCGACCAAAGGCGCTGCAACCACATCCTCGCCGCCCATTGTCTCTGGAACGGGGTCTGGATCGGCCACAGCCACTGGCAATACCTCAGGAACCACCATCGGCGCCAAATCAGCCATCGCCAAATCCTGATCTTCATCAAGCGTCGCGGGGGCCGGTGCCAGAACGACGCGCTCGACAAGCTCGGCCCCGCGCTCTTCCGCAATGCGGTTGACCGCAAGCCCCTGAAAATTATTCGCCAAACCTCCCGGATCAGCGGGCGTGATCCGCATCGGACCCTCCAACGCACGCACCACCGGAATACCCGTGACATCGCGCTGCCAAAGCTTCCAGCCCCAGGTCGCAAGACCCGCAATCAGCAAAACCGACAGGAAAGCCCCCGCCCAATTCAGTGCCGCCGCAAACGATCCGCCATCACGGTCGCCCATATCATTGAAATTGATAGCCGCCATTATATTCGCCTCACTGTAGCCGCCGGTTGTTCCGACGTGCTTCAAACTGCTCTCAACTCAGGCCACGGCGCGCCTTTATCAGCGCATCTCTTCGACCGGAGTCACACCGAGAATACCCAATCCTGCTGAAATAACAACGGCGACTGCACGCGGAAGGGCGATTTTTGCGGCCGTAGCCGCGCTATCGCCTTCATGAAGGAACCGCAACGCGGGTTTATCGTTGCCGCGGTTCCACAAAGCATGGAATTCCTGCGCCAGTTCATAAAGGTAAAACGCGACCCGGTGCGGCTCGTGATTGCGTGCCGCGATCTCGATCAAACGCGGCCACTCGGCGATTTTCATCGCGACGCGAAACTCGGCCTCATCCTCCAACTTGGCATTGTCGGAAAACTCCAAACCCAATTCTTCCGCCTTACGCATCACAGACCGGATCCGCGCATGCGCGTACTGCACATAAAACACCGGATTGTCCTTTGACTGCTCCACGGCCTTGGCAAAATCAAAGTCCAGCGGCGCGTCGTTTTTCCGCGTCAACATCACAAACCGCGCCACATCCGGGCCGACCTGCTCCACCACATCGCGCAATGTCACAAATGTCCCGGCACGCTTGGACATCTTGAACGGCTCGCCGTCCTTATAAAGCTTGACCAACTGCGTCAGCTTCACATCCAACGGCACGCGACCATCCGACAACGCCGAAACCGCCGCGTTCATCCGCTTCACATAGCCGCCGTGATCGGCACCGAAGATATCGATCAGTTCATCATAGCCGCGATTGATCTTGTCCCAGTGATACGCAATGTCTGGCGCGAAATAGGTCCAGGCCCCGTCAGATTTCTGGATCGGTCGATCCACATCGTCGCCGTGGGCCGTCGAACGGAACAGCGTTTGCTCGCGCGGCTCCCAATCTTCCGGCATCTTGCCTTTGGGCGGCTCAAGTGTGCCCTTATAGATCAGATCTTTGCTCTTGAGATCGGCAATAGCCTTTTCAATCATCCCCGAGCCATAAAGTGCCTTTTCGCTAAAGAAATGGTCCATCTTGACGCCCAAAGACGCCAAATCTGTTCGGATCAAATCCATCATCGCTTCGGTCGCGAAATCCCGAACTGTCTCAAGCCAGACCTCTTCCGGCTGATCCAGGAACGTGTCACCAAATTCAGCCTTCAAAGCCTCGCCCACCGGCACCAGATAATCGCCCGGATACAAACCCTCGGCAATCTCCGGCGACAGCCCATGCGCCTCGCGGTACCGCTCGAACGCCGAACGCGCCAGCACATCAACCTGCGCGCCACCGTCATTGATGTAATATTCGCGCGTCACATCATACCCGGCGAAATCCAGCAACGACGCCAAAGCATCGCCAAAAACCGCGCCCCGCGTATGACCCACATGCAAAGGCCCCGTCGGATTTGCCGAGACATATTCCACGTTCACCTTCACGCCCGCGCCCATGCCCGAATGGCCAAAGGCCGACCCGGCATCAATCGCCTCAGCCACAATGTCGTGCCAGACATCCGGGTGAAGCCGCAGGTTCAAGAACCCCGGCCCCGCAACCTGCGCCACGGCAATGCGGTCGTCTGTGGTCAGCCGTTCCGCCAGGTTTTCCGCTATCTCGCGCGGCAATTTGCCCGCGGGTTTCGCCAAAACCATTGCCGCATTCGTCGCCATATCTCCGTGGCTTGCATCGCGCGGTGGCTCCACCGCGACATTACCCCAGGACAGACCCGACGGCAGTTCGCCATCCGCGACCATGGCATCCAGTGTTTCAATCACAGACGTGCGGATTTCAGCGAAAATGTTCATGTGTCAGCCTTTGGGAATACGCATCGCGGTTTACCACTCTCTTCGCCAAGCGCAATCATGCGGCTAATCTTTATGCCAGACTAACGTCGATTCCGCATTCTGCGTAAACAAGTCCATCGCAGTTTCCGCCATTTCCAGAGAAACAACGAACTTTGCATCGAAATCCGCCCATTGACCGCCGCAGCATAAATCGATCCTTGGGCCGTCAAATTCCCCCGCCAACGTCGAGGAAACCCCGTTTGGATCAACCAACGAGACAACGCCCTTGGTCGGACCACCTGCAACCATCAACACCCAGTCATCGTTGCGCGTGAAACAAACAAGCGTTCTTTCCGCACTGTCCAACGATCTTATAAGCAAAGTCGCGGCATTAAGATCAACCGCGTCATACCCCTGCCCAAGATCGTGTACACCGATACGTCGGTCAGCATAGGCTTGCATCTTTCGCACTTGGCCTTCTAAATAATTCACCGAGGGGGAACTATGACACACCAGCTTGAATTTGTCGAAACCATCCCCGATGGCTACCGCGATCTGTTGATCGCCTACCTCACGGGTATCCTGCCAGTCTTCGAGGCCGTAAGCGGTATCGAAATCGACCCCGTCGAAATGGCGGATGCCACCCTTGCCGAGCCCGCAAACCTTCTGCCACCCAAAAACCGATTGCTTGTTGCTTATGACGATGCGGAAACGCTGGTCGGCTGCGGCAGTCTTCGTCGCATCCGGGATGACGCGTGCGAAATGAAGCGCATGTTCGTCGCACCTGAGCAGCGTGGCACCGGCCTTGGCCGCAAGCTTTTTGAAGAACGCATCAATGAAGCCCGACGCATGGGGCTCTCATGGGTTTACGCTGACACCGTCAAAGGCAATCGCGCGATGCTGAACCTCTGTGAGAAATCAGGCTTCGACTACATCGACCGCTACCCTGAAAACGCGAACCCGACAGAATATGCGCCGCACCTCGTTTTCTTGCGTCTTGCGCTTTAGGCCCCCGTCAAAACGCTGGCTTGCGCAATACCACCAGATCCTGACCATTCACATCGAACTCTCTATCTTTTCGGCATGACCCTCGCACAAACCGCTCCGGCACCAGCCCCGCGTTCGAAACCATCACGCCCAACCGATCCAGCGAATAGGCAGTCGCCCCCGGCACCACCTCGGGGTCGTTGTGAAAAAATCCCTCTTCAACCTCGTGAGAAAACGTCAAGGCCCGCAACCCTCCGCCCCCAATCGCCTGCAAATACGAGATCAACCCGCGATCCATCGTGAACATCGACGCCAGCACACATCCTCCGGGCCTTAACACCCGCTGAAACTCCGCCAAATACCGCGCGACATCGCCCGGAAACATGTGCGTGAACACCGAATAGAGGAACACCAAATCCTGCGATCCGTCCACGCAAGGGATCTCATAGGTTTCCATGCCTTCGGAACCACCCGGATTATGCTGTTTGTCCGCCACATCAAAATGCACGAACCGAAACCGCGCATCCTTTGCCGCAATATTCGCACCCGCCCAGTCGATAGAGCCGCGAATAATATCGATCCCAAGATAACTGCCATCGTCCGGCAAAACCCGCATCAAGGGTATAGCATCGCGCCCCACGCCGCAGCCAATCTCGACCACATGCCGCGCGCCGCCAAGCCCACCAAAGGCTTCCAGATGCGCAATATGCTCGTCCGAAACCTCCCGAAACCGATCCAGCCGCCCGGTCCGCCACGCCAAATGCCGCGGGATCTGAAACCCGTGATGATCCACCGATGCCGGTAAGATCTGCTCAGTCTTGCCCATGCCATCCAGCCCAAAAACCGCAATAACACCTGCCTAGCCGCACACCCTTAACAATCCGTTGCTACCCGGCCACAAACTGCTCGTGACACTGGATCGCAAACCGATCCGTCATGCCCGCAATATAATCCGACACCAAACGCGCCAATTCCACCTCGCCCGACGCCTCTTCCACGTCCTTGCGCCATTGCTTTGGCAACTGGTCCGGATGCGCCATGAAGAACGGAAACAGCTCTTCAACCACCTTCGTGACTTCAACCCGCATTTCCACCACGGACGGCGCACGATACATCCGCTCAAACAAAAACGCCCGGATCACCTTCAGATCCTCGAACACATCCGGCGAAAACCGTATGATCTGAAACCCAGCCCGGCGAATATCATCCGCCGACTTCGGCCCGATCTCGAGCAAGGACTGCCGCGCCACCGCGATCACATCCTCAACCAAAATCCCGAAAAACCGCCGCAAAGCCTCATGCCGCCGCCGGTAATAATTCAACCCCGGATAGGCCGCGTCCACGATGGCAAAGCACCCCTCCAAAATCGGCAACTCCGCCAACTCATCTGTTGAGAACAATTCCGCCCGCAAACCGTCATGCAAATCATGATGGTTATACGCCACATCATCCGAAATCGCCGCCACCTGAGCCTCAGCACTTGCATACGTCCCAAGCTCCAAATCCACCTGCGCCTGACACGCCGCCAAAGCCCAAGGCACGTCGCCCTCAACCGGCCCATTATGCTTGGCAATCCCTTCAAGCGTCTCCCACGT
>JARFRG010000087.1 GCA_029287375.1 Boseongicola sp.
AATAAATCCACAGCACGATCGGCCACGTCACGAAGTCCTCAAATATTTTGCAAAACCAGTCCGCATCAGAGGCACCATTCAACCAGAATGTGCCTCGCCTCACAACGCAGATTCGCACCTTTCTTGGGTTGGTTCGCACCCTTAAGCGATTCTACAGCATCGCGAGCGGTTGACGGGAAACCCCATATAAAGCCCGACAAACCGCAGGGCCTGGCACCAATCCCGCATCCGACAAGCTTGCGGCTGCTTCTGGCAGGCATGTGCGGTCTGGCAGTTCTGCGCCGCAAGCGCAGCTAACCGAAGCGTTCTGAACTTGATTGGGCCGTCCGTCAGGGGCGGCCCTTTTTCATGGGCCCACCCAAATTTTGCCCAAAGCGGAACTTGCGCTATTTTCTCCGGTAGTCACAGCCGAAGGACACATCTCTCATGCTTCGCCTCGCCCTTGCCTGCTTCCTGACCTTCGCCGCCACAACGGCGCAAGCACAAGACCGACGTATCAGCCATTGCATCGCCATCGCGGACGCAGCTCCGGGATTGGAATTCATTCAAAAAGCAAGCTGGCAGGCCCCCCTGCCCGACGAATTCACCGTCCGCCTGTCTTACATCGACCACTCCATGTTCCTTCTGCAAACAGCCGGTGGCCTGAATGCAATCACCGACTTCAACGGCTTCATCGGTGCGGTCGACACGCTCCCCGACGTGGTCACCATGAACAACGCCCACGGCACCCACTGGACTGCCTTTCCAAACCCCGACATCCCGAACATCCTCGAGGGATGGCGCCAAAGCGGAGAGCCCGCAGACCACAACCTCGACCTTGGCGAAATGCTGGTGCGTAACGTCACCACCGATATCCGCGACCGCTTTGAGGCCATGACACGGGTCAAGGATGGCAACTCCATCTTCGTCTTCGAGGTGGGAGGCCTGTGCATCGGCCACCTCGGTCACCTCCATCACGAACCCAACGAACAACAATATGCAGCACTTGGTCGCCTCGATGTCGTCATGGCTGCCGTGGATGGCGGGTTGACTGTCGATACGCCAACTATGATCCGCATTATCAAACGCCTGAAATCGTCGATCGTCTTGCCGATGCACTGGTTTTCACGCCGCTCGCTCGAAGTGTTCCTCGCAGGTGTCTCGGACGAGTTCTCAATCGACCGCACCGGAGAGACCTCCATCGAAGTCTCGCTCAGAACCCTGCCCAGCCGCCCCACTGTCGTCGTCCTGGAGCCCCGATTTCTAGATATGGACAATTGACAGCGCCGCCCCCAAAAGACCAACGTCCGCTCATGTTGAACGCGTTCACCTCAGATCACGCCGCGACCCTTCAGGCCGCGCTGCCAGACCTGCCGCTCAAACCGGCTGAACCACGCTATCTTGAGGAACCACGCGGCAAATGGGTCGGCCTGCCTACTTTCGTCGCTGCACCGCGCAGCACACAAGACGTCGCGGCAATCGTGCGCTTTGCCAACGAACACCGCATCGGACTTCAACCCTATGGTGGCGGCACTGGACTAGTTGGCGGGCAACTCACCACCAAAGGCCCTGAGCCGCTGATCGTGTCGCTTGAAAATATGGCAATCATCCGCGCCGTGTACCCGCAGGAAAACACTCTTGTGGCCGATGCCGGCGTGACGCTTGAAACCATCCAGAACGCCGCCGCCGATATCAACCGTCTCTTCCCGCTTAGCTATGGCAGCAAAGGCACAGCGCAAATCGGCGCGGGTCTTGCCGTCAATTCGGGCGGCCTCAATGTCCTGCGCTATGGCATGGCGCGCGACCTCTGCCTCGGCATCGAAGCCGTTCTGCCAAACGGCGACATCCTCCACGGATTGAAACGCCTGAAAAAAGACAACACCGGCTACGATCTGCGCCATCTTCTGATCGGCGCAGAGGGTACGCTTGGCATCATCACTGCCGCCGCGCTCAAACTCTCGCCGCGCCCAACAAACACCGCCACCGCCTTCCTCGCCGTCCCAAATCCAACCGCCGCGCTCGAACTTCTCGCCCGCACCTGGGACACCGCGGGCGAAGTGATCTCGGCCTTCGAACTCCTTTCGGGCAGTGGCTTTGACTTCCTGCGCGAGGTCTTCCCCGACGTCCGCCAACCCTTTGAAACACCACCAGACTGGTCCGTCCTGGTCGAGATCGCCACCGCGGGCGACACCGACCCCCAAGCCATCCTCGAAACCGTTTTCGCCGAGGCCTTCGACGCAGATCTCGTGACCGACGGCCTCATCGCATCAAGTGGTCAACAAGCCGCCGATTTCTGGGCCGTGCGCGAAACCATCCCGCTCGCCAACCGCGCCATCGGCGCAATTGCCAGCCACGACATCTCGCTTCCCTTGTCGCATCTCGCGGAATTCATCGACACAACGCACCAGGCCCTGTTGGACATCGCCCCAATTCGTATCAACTGCTTTGGACATCTGGGAGACGGCAATCTCCACTTCAACGTCTACCCGCCGGTCGGAAAAGACCGCAAAGAATACGCCCACGTCGCCGCGGATATATCGCGCCTTGTCCACGACCGCGTCGTCGAACGCGGCGGCAGTTTCAGCGCCGAACACGGAATTGGTCGCCTGAAAACAGCGGATCTGGCCCACTACAGTGATCCCGCCAAACTGGCGACAATGCGCGCGATCAAATCGGCCCTCGATCCCAACGGCATCATGAACCCGGGCGCTGTGTTACCGTAAAACGGACCCATGCGCCCGACAAGAACTTGCCCCGCCGACCAGGCCGACGGGGCGTTCACTCGTCCCAAAACACTCTTGCGAGTGTCCTCAAGCTACCCAGAATGTCTTAAATTAATTTTAATGAACGCTAGTCTTCACACCCAGTCCACCCAATCCTCGCCAGTCCACTGACACATCAAATTGCTGAGGGGCTCGCTCATCTCGTCGAACTTCTCCTCCGCAATCTGCCTCATCTGCGCGCCTGCCATCGCTTAGGATGCATCCGAAAACCTCACCACATTGCGCGCCAAAGCCATCATCTCGATAGTCACATTTTGTTCATCAATCCCCTGCCGCATCCTCACGCGGATGCTCGCAGTCATCGGTGGCCCGCAAGGAAAATCGCCCTAGTGGCCCTCGAACTCGCACAACACGTCGACTTCCATGCCCAGCGCTTCAAGCTTCTTGCGCCCGCCCAAATCCGGCAAATCAATGATAAACGCGCAGCCGATGATATCCGCACCCATCTGCTCCAGCAATTTGATCCCCGCCTCTGCCGTCCCGCCAGTGGCCAGCAGATCATCCACCACCAGTACTTTTTCACCGGGCTGAACCGCGTCATCATGGACCTCCACGATCGCCTCTCCGTACTCTAGCTGGTATTCTTGGCTCAAGGTCTTTCCGGGCAGTTTGCCCTTCTTGCGGATCGGCACAAAACCCACCGACAACTGATGCGCAATCGCGCCGCCAATAATGAACCCACGCGCCTCCAAACCAACAACTTTGTCGATTTCCTCCCCCGCATAGGGGTGTAGCAATTGATCGATACACATCCGAAATCCGCGCGGATCAGCAAAAAGTGTCGTGACATCACGAAACAGAATGCCTTCATGTGGAAAGTCCACAATTGTGCGAATGTAGTCTTTTACGGTCTTCTTGGTGGTGTTCATGTCTGGCCCTGTCTGGTCACATGCGGATCATCACAGCGCGACCACCCCGGATTGGCAAGTGAAATGAACGAGAAAACAAATACATCACGCCGCAGCTTCGTCATTGCAGCACTTGCAATCGTAGGCGTCGGCGGCGGCTGGCAGGCATGGGTCCATCGCCCCCGCACCATGACCTTCAATCCCATCGAAAACCTGCCGGGATGGCGCCAAACCACGTTCGAAGGCCTGAGCGCCCCGCGCGGCGGCCTGTCCGCCAATGCTGCCTTCGTTGGCATCAATGACCAGGCACCCGTGCAATCCCTCGACCCCAAACAGCTGTGCCGCACGCTCTTCTCCTCAACCGACGACAACAAAGTTCCCGTCGCGGTCTTTTCAGATTTTTTCTGCCCCTACTGCCGCACCCTCACGCAACGACTGGCAGACCGCGCGTCTCAACCAAACGCCAATATCGCTGTCAAATGGCACGAGCTGCCGCTCCTCGGCCCCTCGTCCGTCATTGCCGCCCGTGCAGCAACGGCCGCCGATATGCAGTCTGCCTATCCCGAATTTCAGTCCCGACTGATGGGCTCGGCTTTCCGCCCAACACCTGAGTTTCTGCTCGATACCGCCGCCTCAACCGGCCTCGACCCCGCCAAGTTTGTCGCAGACATGGAAGGCCAGGTCGTCGCAAGCCGCTTGTCACGCAGCCGTTCGGCCGCACGTTCTCTTGGCATCTACGGCACACCCGCCATGGTCGTGGGGCGCACACTCGTCATCGGAGAAATCAGCGACCGAAACCTCGACACGCTGATCGACATGGAAACCGGCACAACCTCCACCTGCTAAGCCAGCACCCGCCCGGCCACCGCGTCCAGTTTGGCAACCAGCGCCGGATCACGCTTGTCCGGTGTCGTCAAAACTGCATATTCCAATGCTCGGTCGCAGCCATGCGGACACAGATCTCGCACGGCACCCAATAACATCGGCAGCCCCGCAACCATCCCACGCGCCTTTTCGGCATTGCCCGTCAACGTCGCGATAATTTGCGTCACATCCACCTCGCCGTGGTCAGGATGCCACGAGTCATAATCCGTAATCATCGCCACTGAGGCATAACAAAGCTCCGCCTCGCGCGCCAATTTCGCCTCCGGCATATTCGTCATCCCGATCACATCGCAGCCCCACGCCTCGCGGTACATCTTTGACTCCGCCAAAGTCGAAAACTGAGGCCCCTCCATCGCAAGATAAGTTCCGCCACGATGAACGATCACTCCCGTCGCGCGCGCCGCCGCCTCACAAGCATCGCCCAGCCGTGCGCACGTCGGATGCGCCACACTCACATGCGCCACGCATCCCGCACCAAAAAACGTTTTCTCGCGCGCAAACGTCCTGTCCACGAACTGATCCACAATGACGAAATCTCCCGACGCCATCGCCTCGCGAAACGACCCGCAAGCCGACACGGAAATCACATCTGTCACACCCAACCGCTTTAAGGCATCAATATTCGCACGATACGGCACGCTCGTCGGGCTATGTACATGTCCGCGCCCATGACGCGGCAAAAACGCCATCGCCACACCGTCAAGCACGCCTGTCAAAATCTGATCCGAAGGCGCACCCCAGGGACTTTCCACATCAACCCAGGTCGCCCCCTCCAACCCCTCGATGTCATAAAGTCCACTGCCCCCGATCACCCCGATCATCGCCTGTCCGCTCATGCCTGCCTCCGGTGCCATTCAAGAAAACACTAACCCCGCATCCACCAGATGCAACACGGCTCACCGCTCTATTTCACCCTTTCAAAAATACCTCGGGGAACGCGCGCCAGCGCGTGGGGCAGAGCCCCGTACCCTATCCCCAAAACGAAAAAGCCCGCCGAAAATGGCGAGCCGTTAGTCATCCCAAAAGTTTAGGTCCCCGGTACCACGGGCTGGGTGGGGGCTGTTAATCCACGGTACCGGGGATAGCGTTAGTTCGCTACAGGTTCTCAATGCAGGTTAAGTGCGGCGAGATAAGGGGCCAACGACGCCCACGCCGGGGTAATATTGTGTCAAAGATACGGCGGCGCTTGATTTGATGACAAACCAAGGGCAGGCTGAATCCATGAACATCCAAAACACCACGCCCTTTCCAAAATCTGGAAAACCCACCGAACAAATTGCCTTTGATCGCAGTGAACTCTTCTTGATTCTAGGAGTTTACGGGCGGATGGTCGCGGCCGGCGAATGGCGCGACTACGGCATGTCTTTCCTCAAAGACGTCGCGATTTTCTCGGCCTTTCGTCGCACCGCCGAACACCCTATCTACCGCATCGAAAAACGTCCCAAAATGCGCGGTCGGCAAGGCATGTATTCGGTGATTGCGATGGATGGACAGATTCTTAAACGTGGCCACGATCTGAAAACCGTTCTGCGTGTACTTGACCGCAAGCTGATCCGCGCAATCGACTAAAACCGCAAAGCAGACCAATCCGGCCTCAACATCGACGTCACTGGTCCGGTATCGCTCCCGGCAATCCGTGCAATCGCCTCCACAACCGGCTCCTCGACGACCGCCATGTGATGCGCATTTGCATGGATCAAAGTGCCTGCGCCACTCGCCATCGCCACGTGGCCAGCCCAAAACACCAGATCCCCGGCTGCCAGTTCACTCTCGGACCCGACCAATTCACCTGGCATTCTGGCCTGCAAGTCGCTGTCCGGCGGGCAGGCAAATCCCGACGCGTGAAATGCCACCTGCACAAGCCCCGAGCAATCCAGCCCGCTCGCTTCATTTCCGGCCCACACATACGGCGTGCCAACGAAACGACGGACCACCGAAACCACATCGTCTGCCCAGGTTCCCAATCGGCTCAGATGCCCGGACGGCACAAAGACCGCCCCGTTTGGCCCGGTGATCTCACTCCAACGGGGATCCACATCCGACACAGAAACGCGCGCCATCATCGGCAAAAACAACTCCGGCTCGCCTTTCAGATCAGCGCGCGGCCATCCATGGGTCAAAAGGGCCGACACCCAATGCGTTGCTTCCAATCGTGGCCCCAAAGCCTGTTGCGCCAGATACCCGACATAACCGTCCTTCATTGACACGCCAAACGTCAGATCGCCTTCTTCCGCCAAAGCCAGGAAAATATCGCCAAACAACAGCTGTCGATCCCGCGCACCGCCCGGCCTCGAACGCAAAAATGCGCTCGCGACAAGAGACATCTCCTTGCCGTCAACAAAGCGTTCTGCGTTGACCTCGCCTTCAAGGCCCCGTCGCGCCACCCGCCCGTTCGACGCCAAAAACCGCCGGTCGATCACGTCCTCAGCATCCCCGGCAAGGCCTCATACAATGCCCGAATCCCCTGACCCACGCCCCCCTTCGGACGGCCTGGTTCTGCCGAAGGGGACCATCCGAAAACATCAAAATGCATGTATCGCGGTGTTTGGGACACAAACCGCCGCAAGAACAAGGCGGCGGTGATTGATCCCGCAAAGCCTCCCTTCGGCGCATTGTCCAAATCCGCGATGCCCGGCTCGATCATTGCCTCGTATGGGTCCCAAAACGGCAAGCGCCACACAGGGTCGCACACCACGCGCGCGCCACTCTCAAGCCCAGCGGCATCGTCATCATCTGTCGCAAAATACGGCGCCAGGTCTGGTCCAACCGCCACCCGCGCCGCGCCTGTCAAAGTCGCCATCGACACGATCAGATCGGGCTTGTCCTCATCCGCCAAAGCCAAGGCATCCGCCAGAACCAACCGTCCTTCGGCATCGGTGTTGTTGATCTCTACCGTCAATCCCTTACGCGACGTCAGAATGTCACCGGGACGAAACGCGTCACCCGCAACGGAATTTTCAACCGCCGGGATTAATACGCGCAAGCGAACGGGTGTGTCCCCGGCCATCAGCATATGCGCCAACCCAAGCACATTTGCTGACCCGCCCATGTCCTTCTTCATCAATCCCATCGACACACCCGGCTTTAGATTAAGGCCGCCCGTATCAAAGCAAACCCCCTTGCCCACCAGAGTCACCCGCGGCCCGACGCTTCCCCAATTCATCTCAATCAACCGAGGTGCGCGCACGGACGCGCGCCCGACTGCATGGATCATCGGAAAATTCGCAGCCAACAGATCATCGCCGGTGATCACTGAAATATTTGCGCCAAACGCCTCCGCCAATGTGCGCGCCGCAGCCTCAAGCTCGTCCGGCCCCATGTCGTTGGCCGGCGTATTGATCAGATCACGGGTCAACGTTTCACCTGCCGCAATCCGCTCCAAACGCGCGGCATCCACGCCACCCGGCGCCACCAACATCGCTTCGGGCGCCTTTTGCGCTGCATAACGTGCAAAGCGATAGCCCGCCAAAAGCCAGCCAAGCGCGGCCTCGTCCAGATCCCTGCCCGTCAAACCTGTCTCAAACCGCCACACACCGCCCGGCAGCTTCGCCCGCAAATCCGCGACAACAAAGCGTTTGCGCGTCCGTGTCTTTGCGTCGCCCAAACCGCCCGCCGCCGCCGCGACTCCGCCCTCGCCATCCGGCAGCAACACCATATCTCCTGCTGCCCCGCCGAAACCGGACGCCAGCGCAAATGCCGCCTGAGGGGCCGACAAAGATGTCCGCCAGGCCTCCACATCATCTTTCGCTACTAGATACAGGGGCAGTGAATCGCCAGAATTGTCGGCAAACGTGAGGGAAGTCATCAGATCGCGGCCTTTCGTCAATTTCAGGCCAGCCTATCCGCTTTCAAACCCGCGACAAGTCCTCGCCATCCGTTCACGACCGCAAAAGTGCGATATCTCCAAATGCATTAAGCGAGCCTTCCCCTACACGCATCAATCTCGCGACGAGTGCAGCAAGGGCTGCATCATTCCGATCACCTGCA
Organism: Boseongicola sp.; assembly: GCA_029287375.1. GTDB lineage: Bacteria > Pseudomonadota > Alphaproteobacteria > Rhodobacterales > Rhodobacteraceae > Boseongicola. The sequence goes on from JARFRG010000087.1 coordinate 8,483, forward strand.
ACTTCCGCGACCCTTCCCGAAACCTCGGCCACGCTTTGCATCCCCAATTGCCCCGACATTCCAACCACCGACCGCGCGATCTTTGCCAGCCTTTGGAATTCCCCGGCACGCCAGGCCGCCTCTGCGGCGGTCAACCGCTCTGCTATCTCTTCAAGCGCCGTAAAGGCTATAAATTCTGCACGCGGGACACCCCTGTCCCGCGCCAGATCAACCAAATGTCCGGCATCGACGAATATCATCTCAACCGGGTGAAACTGCACAACATTGTCCATCTACTTCCAACCACACCATTCCTCACCACTCATGCGACTGGGTCTAATTGCACTCGGCAAAGAATTGATTGATATAGAGGGGAAAATGTCGTGCCTTTAGTTCGAATTTTCCAAACCACGGCATTGGGGACAGAAGAGATGAAGCAAGCACGCCCGCTTCCCGGCTATCTGGTCAGTCGCTACAAAGGCTGGAAAGCAACCACTTACGACGACAATCAGGCGTGGTATCGCCACCTTGCCGCCGATGGTCAGCATCCGCGCGCAATGATCATCTCGTGCTGCGACAGTCGGGTCCATGTCACATCCATTTTCGGCGCAGACTCAGGCGAATTCTTCATCCACCGAAATATCGCAAGCCTCGTGCCACCATGCGAACCCGACGGCGACCACCACGGCACTTCCGCAGCGGTCGAATACGCCGTGACCGGCCTCAAAGTCGCGCATGTCATCATCCTTGGTCACTCGAACTGTGGCGGCGTCGCCGAATGCCACCGGATGTGTTCCGGCAATGCACCCGAACTTGAAGAAAGCACCAGCTTTGTCGGGCGATGGATGGACATTCTGCGCCCCGGATTTGACCGCCTGCCGCCCAGCAAAGACGAAGAAACCGCTCTGCGCGATCTCGAAAAAGAAGCCGTCCTGGTCTCGCTCGAGAACCTGATGACCTTCCCCTTCGTGGCAGACGCCGTGGATCGCGGTGACCTGACGCTACATGGGCTCCTCAAAGACATCACCACAGGCGTTTTGCTGAACTACGACACCCGCGCGAACGGGTTCGTCCCGGTGTGACCCGCGCAGGTCCTCTCTCTGTAGCCCCTCAATAACCGGGACAGACATTTTGAACGAAATTCTTTCGCTCGCTGCGGACAATCTGATCTCCCCGATTATCCTCAGTTTCGTCCTTGGCCTTGCCGCAGCCTTTGCCCGCTCAGATCTGTCCGTGCCGGAAGCGGTCGCCAAGGGAATGTCGATCTACCTCCTCTTTGCCATCGGTTTCAAAGGGGGCGCAGGCGTCGCAGCGCACGGCGTCGACCAAACGCTGGTTCTGTCTCTGATCGCAGGCATAATCTTGTCTTTTGGCCTGCCAATCATCGCCTTCCTCCTGCTGCGCGTTCTCACAAACTTTGACACGATCAACCGCGCGGCCGTCGCTGCACACTACGGTTCGATCTCAATTGTCACCTTTGTCGCTGCCACCTCGGTTCTCGACGGCCGTGGTATCGAAAGCGAAGGCTATATGGTCGCTGTTGCCGCCGCGATGGAAGCACCGGCCATCATCTCGGCCCTCTGGCTCTTGTCGCGATCCGGCGGGCAGGGTCAGGCAGATAGCGCGCTTTACCGAGAAATTCTCACCAACGGCTCGATCGTCCTTCTCGTCGGCGCGTTCCTCATCGGTGGCATTACCGGCGAAAAGGGCCTCGCGACGATTTCGTCCTTCATTGTCGCACCTTTTCAGGGCGTCTTGTGCCTGTTTTTGCTGGACATGGGCCTCGTCGCTGGCCGCGGCTTGCGCGAAAGTCGCGGCGACCTCGGGCTTGGCGCCGTCGCATTTGGCTTGATCATGCCTCCGGTCGGCGCGGCCATCGGCCTCGTCTTCGCGCTCGTCATCGGACTGTCAGCCGGAGGCGCCGCCCTGATGATGGTGCTGTCAGCCTCGGCCTCCTACATCGCCGTACCCGCCGCGATGCGCGTCGCCCTGCCCGAAGCCAAGCCGTCGATCTACCTCACCCTGTCGCTTGGCGTGACATTCCCCTTCAATCTGGTGATCGGCATCCCGATTTACGTCGCCGTCGCCACCCAAATCATCGGAGGCTGAACCATGCAAACCCATGACGCCAAACGCGTGGAAATCATCATTGAAGCCCCCCTCGAACGTCGTCTCACAGACGCCCTGCGCGCTGCCGATGTCACAGGTTACACAGTGCTCCCGGTCCTAGGAGGCTCCGGTGCCTCAGGCACATGGAGCCGCGAAGGCCAGGTCTCGCGCGCTTCCGGGATGGTGTCCGTTGTCTGCCTGATCCGTCCGGATCGGCTCGATACGCTGCTGGACGCTGCCTTCACCGTTGTTGAAAAACACATTGGTGTTGTCTCAATCTGTGACGCGCAGGTCTTGCGTGCGGAACGGTTCTAAAATTCTGTTATTGCGTTAGAATCCGGGCTTCCAAAGGACGGCTTCGCACCGACCGGAACACCGGATCGCGCGAGCGTGTTGATCGGAATTGCCGGATCACGCGCACCGCGTCGCGGGCTTTGTCGGACAAGACTTCGGTCGCTTCAGCAGGTTTCATCGTGTCGTCAAATTTCGATTGCATCGTGTTCTCCTTGGGGCATCGGCATACTCGGAGAACTGGTTACTGGACTAAGGTCATTTCAGGCTGTTGCGTTTGGAACCAAACATAGAAAGCGTCCCGGCATGGCCTTGTGGCTTGCCCGTTGAGCACGCGAGCGCGCCAAAGGCACCACGTCAGCGGGAACCAAGCGGCGCACACTGCGCGCCACGTCCACCGCATCAAAGGAAAGGATGCGCGCTGTGGCCTGACCCGAATGAGAAACAGGTTCCGCGACAGCTTTCGACAGACGCTTCATCGCCCGTTTCTCTCGCGCCTCCAAACCCTTCATCAAGGTCAGTACGTGGTCTTCTGTGATGGGTGTCATGGCGGTTATCCCCCGTGTCTTTCCCGGTGTATTTCAACGTTAACGCATCAAAGCTTTCGTCGAATTGTGGCGGGATTGGTGCCAGATTGCGGCAAAACCGTGGCAATCCGGCAACCCAAGGCTGCAACTCCCCACCAGAATCAGCCGCAGGCGTGTAAAAGCCCTTTTCTGCATGGTGCTTGGGGCAGCGCCCGTGCTCCCGGCAAAAAAGATCATCTTCACCATTAAAAACGCGCGATCAGGACAATACGCGCCCGTGCCTGCGACTTTGGAAAATCGATCAACAATAAAAAAGGCGCCCCGGTTGGGACGCCCATTTGCGCTTCACTGATTCTGCCCGGATCAGCCCTTTTTCAGGACCCGATTCCCCAAAAGCTCTGCGATTTGCACCGCATTCAAAGCAGCGCCTTTTCGCAGGTTGTCGCTGACACACCAAAGGTTCAGGCCGTTGTCGATCGTGCTGTCCTGACGGATACGGCTGATGAACGTGGCATAGTCGCCAGCGCATTCCACCGGCGTCACATAGCCACCGTCTTCGCGCTTATCGATCACCATAATGCCGGGGCTTTCCCGCAGGATGTCGCGCGCCTCATCTTCGTCCAGAAACTCCTCTGTCTCGATGTTGATCGATTCAGAATGTCCCACGAACACAGGCACCCGGACGCAGGTCGCCGTAACCTTGATCTTCTTGTCGATGATCTTCTTCGTCTCGGCGACCATCTTCCATTCTTCTTTGGTCGATCCGTCATCCATAAAGACATCAATATGCGGGATCACGTTGAACGCGATCTGCTTGGTGAACTTCTTGGGTGGCTTGTCGTCAGTTGGGTTGTAAATGCTCTTTGTCTGATCCCAAAGTTCATCAATGGCCTCTTTGCCGGCACCCGACACCGATTGATAGGTGCTGACCACAACCCGCTTGATCGTCGCGCGGTCGTGCAAAGGCTTCAACGCCACAACCATCTGGGCCGTCGAGCAATTCGGGTTCGCAATGATATTTTTCTTGGAATACCCCTCAATCGCGTCGGGGTTAACCTCGGGGACAATCAACGGAACATCCGGGTCATAACGATACAGCGACGAGTTATCGATCACGACGCAGCCAGCTTTTGCAGCTTTGGGCGCATAGATCTTCGTCGCGTCCGATCCGATGGCAAACAACGCCATGTCGAAGCCCGTGAAATCAAACGTATCAAGGTCTTTGGTCTTGAGCGTCTTGTCTCCATAGCTAACCTGAGTGCCAAGAGATTTGCGGCTCGCAAGAGCCACAACTTCATCGGCAGGGAACTGGCGTTCGGCCAGAATATTCAGCATTTCGCGACCCACGTTGCCCGTGGCGCCGACGACGGCGACCCGATAACCCACTTTGACCTCCATAATGTCTTTGGACGAAGGGAGCCTTAGCCGCTATCGGGCCGATGGGAAAGCCCTCTGCGCGCGATCACCCACGAATTTCGGCGGGTGCATGCGCATCCCCACATCTGGGGGCAGACAGCCCCGTCCCGACACCCTATCTAAAGAGCATGACGAAAGACCTCCCCTACCGCGCCTGCGCAGGCGTTGTCCTTGTGAACGCTGACGGCCGCATTTTTACCGGCGAACGCGTTGACACGCCCGGAGCCTGGCAAATGCCGCAGGGCGGGATTGACGACGGCGAAACCTTTGAAGCCGCCGCCTTGCGTGAATTGAAAGAAGAAACCGGCCTTCCCGCCAGTGCAGTCACCGTGGAAGCCATTCTTGATGGATGGGTCACCTACGACTTGCCGCCGCATCTTCTGGGCAAGATATGGAAAGGCCGGTATCGGGGCCAAAAGCAAAAATGGGCGCTTTTGCGGTTCCACGGACGCGATGCCGACATCGATCTCACCGCACACGACATCGAATTCGCCCGATGGCGCTGGTCATCACCCGACGAGGTCTTGCGCGATATCGTCCCCTTCAAACGCGCGGTCTATGCCGAAGTGATCGCCGCATTCCGCGACCGACTGGAGCCCGCCTCATGAAAACTGTTCTTCTGGCCGCTTTGCTCCTTGCCACCGCAGGCCCGGCCTTTGCGCTTTCGTGCCTTCGCCCTGACGCCGTGCGCCTTTACGAAAAAGCCCGCGACAGCAAAGACACCTACGTCGCTGTGCGCGGTCGGATTGATCTGACCGAACCAGCGAACGCCCCTGTTCCCGATAGCGACTTCCCGTCGATCACGCTTGCCAAGATGAGCGGCTACGCTCTGACCTCCCACGGTTTCGGAGCGCTGTTCAACCGCGAGATCGAAATCCACGCAACTTGCCTCGGCCCCTGGTGTGGCAGCGCAGAGGCGTTCGAAGGTGAACAGCTCGCGGTTCTGAAAGTTGGTGACAACAACACCTACAGGCTGGCAGCCGACCCATGTGGGGGGGATGCCGTGTTTTGGTCGAAAGACGCAGAAAACCGTTTGCTTGCGTGCCATCGCAACGGAACCTGCGTCACGGGCGACTGATGCGCGGATCTGCAAAGGATATTTTTGGGAAGATTGAAAGAGAACACCGACCCTGCGTTCCGAGAGAGAGGCAGGGCCGGTCGAGAACGAACACTCGCTACACACTCAGGAAGATATCTTTCCCCGCTTTGATTGTGCCAAGGCATATGTGGTTGATCAACGCCACACCCACCCAAGCTGCGAACTCTGCCTAAGAGTGCCCCGATCTGTGCGAATGCCGGACAATCTGCCTAAAACCGAGGCACGAAAGAATACTGGAAAAGAGAACAAAACGTGAATATCTTGCACTGTAATCCCGAGTCGCTGGTTTCTCCATGCCTTTGGCATGGCGATCCACCGGGGGCGCCGCCCCCGGACCCCCGAGGTATTTTTGAAAGGATGAAACAGACACGTGGCCTTTGCCGAACTGGATATCACATCGAATTTTACCTTCCTGACAGGCGCGAGCCATGCTGAGGAATATGTCGACCGGGCTGCGCTTTTGGGATTACAGGCGCTGGCGATTACCGACGAGAACTCGGTCGCAGGGATTGTGCGCGCCCATACACGTGTGCGCGAAATCGCGCGGCAGGTGGCCGCGATTCAAAGCGGCGATCTGATCGGACCACCCGCACCCGTCGGTCTCTGGATCCAAAAACCGCAAGTCTTCGAAAGCTACCCCGGCGGGTCCGGACGACGCAGAAACGGCACCCTCGCCCCGGAAGAAACCGAAGATTTCCTCGACGGTCCCAAAGCCGCCTTTGAGACCCGCGTGCAACCGCCCCCTCTCGACGCCTCCGCCGCCATCCTGAATGTCCCTCGCCTGATCCCCGGTGCGCGCATCGTGCTGGACACCGGCTTTACCGTCACCACCCTGCCGAAAGACCGGCAGGGCTGGGCGCATCTGTGCCGCCTGATCTCGCGCGGACGCCTGCGCGCCGAAAAAGGCAGCTGCCAGTTGCGCATCGACGATCTGGTGGAGCTTGGCGCAAACCTTGCCCTTCTGATCCACCCGCCAAACGTGCAGACCGCAAAGCGCGGTGCAAATGGATGGCGACAAGAGGCCAAACGCCTGATCCGCCGCTTCGGCCCTGATTGCCACCTGCTGATCGCACCGCGCTACGACGGCCAGGATCCTGACCGCTTCGACCGCCTTGCGCGCCTCGCCGATGACCTGAACCTGCCCACGATCGCCAGCGCATCACCCCGCATGCACCACGGGTCACGCCGCAAACTGGCCGACGTCCTGACCGCCGTGCGCACTGGCTGCAAAGTAGACGACCTCGGGCGTGCCGCCCTTGCCAACGCCGAACAGCGCCTGCGATCCGAAGCCGAAATGCGCCGCCTCCTTGGCCCCCACGCCAAAGCCGTCACCCGTGCAGCCACCCTCGCTGACAGTCTCACCTTCTCGCTTGATGAACTGCGCTACGAGTACCCCTCCGAAGTCACCAACGGCGAAACCGCACCCGAACGTCTCGCGCGTCTCGCCCATGAAGGCCTGAAATGGCGCTACCCCGCAGGCGCATCCGATCACGTCAAAACCCTACTCGCGCATGAACTCACCCTCATCGCAAAGCTTAAATACGAGCCTTACTTCCTCACAGTCCGTGACATCGTCGCCTTCGCCCGCTCTCGCAATATTCTCTGTCAGGGTCGCGGATCGGCCGCCAATTCCGTCGTCTGCTACGCCTTGGGCGTCACATCCGTCAGCCCCGAGATCGGCACAATGGTCTTTGAGCGCTTCGTCTCAGAAGCCCGCGACGAACCCCCCGACATCGACGTCGATTTTGAACACGAACGCCGCGAAGAGGTGATCCAGCACATCTACGAGCGCTACGGCCGCCACCGCGCGGGCCTCTGCGCCACCGTCGTCCACTACCGCGGCAAACGCGCCATCCGCGAGGTTGGCCGCGCCATGGGTCTCACCGAAGACACGATCAGCGCGATCTCCTCCCAGCTTTGGGGCTTCTTCGACACTTCCGGCATGGCCGACCAGCAACTGAGGGAAATCGGCCTCGACCCCACCGACCGCCGCCTCGCCCAAACCCTGAAACTCATCTTCGAAATCCAGGGCTTCCCCCGTCACCTCTCCCAACACGTCGGAGGTTTCATCATCACCGAAGGCCGCCTCGACGAATTGGTCCCCATCGAAAACGCCACCATGGAAGACCGCACCGTCATCTGCTGGGACAAAGACGATATCGACAGCTTAGGCATCCTCAAAGTCGACATTCTCGCCCTCGGCATGCTGTCCTGCATCCGCAAGGCCTTCGACCTGATCAACCGCCACCACCACATCGACTACACGCTGGCGACGCTGCCCCCCGAAGATCCCGCAACCTACGATATGCTCTGCCGCGCCGACTCTCTTGGCGTTTTCCAGGTCGAAAGCCGCGCGCAAATGAACTTCCTGCCGCGCATGAAACCCCGCACCTTCTATGACCTCGTCATTGAGACGGCCATCATCCGCCCCGGCCCCATCCAAGGCGACATGGTCCACCCCTTCATCCGCCGCAGAAACGGCGAGGAAAAGGTCGAATTCCCCTCGGACGAGCTTGGCAAAGTCCTTGGCAAAACCCTCGGCGTGCCACTGTTCCAAGAACAAGCCATGCAAATCGCCATCGTCGGCGCCAACTTCACGCCCGAACAAGCCGACCGCCTGCGCCGATCTCTGGCAACCTTCAAAAAACACGGCAACGTGTCCGAATTCCGCACTCTCTTCATGAAAGGCATGCATAACAACGGCTACGACACAGACTTTGCCGAACGCTGTTTCTCCCAGATCGAAGGTTTCGGCTCCTACGGCTTCCCCGAAAGCCACGCCGCCTCCTTCGCGCTCCTCGTCTACGCCTCAAGCTGGCTCAAATGCCACCACCCCGGCATCTTCGCCTGCGCGCTCCTCAACTCCCAACCCATGGGCTTTTACGCCCCGGCGCAAATCGTGCGAGACGCAAGCGAACACGACGTCGAAATACGGCCAGTCGATATCAACGCATCGACCTGGGACAACATCATGGAAGGCGACGGCAAAGGCGGCCTCGCCCTGCGCCTCGGCTTCCGCCAGATCAAGAGCATGCGCGAAGAAGAAGCCACATGGATCGCGGCTGCACGCGGCAACGGGTATCTGTCGGTCGAAGATGTCTGGCGCCGCGCAGGCCTGCCGCCGCGCTACCTGCGCGTCCTCGCAGAGGCCGACGCCTTTGCCTCTCTCGACATCACACGCCGCGACGCGCTCTGGGCCGCCGCCGCCATCTCGTCGGAAAAACCACTACCCCTTTTCTCCGGCGATATGGACGGCGAAGGCATCTTCGAACCCCTCGCCAACCTGCCGAAAATGTCTCTCGGAGAAGAAGTCGTCGAAGACTATGTCTCGATGCGCCTCACCTTACGCGCCCACCCCATGGCCTTCCTGCGCCATAAACTCACGCCGGGATACAAACCGCTCGACACCACTTCGGAAACTGCTTCACCCTTTTAAAATACCTCTGGGGCCGCCCAATCCAACCAACACGACCCCAAATTTGCGACTGAGCCAACGACCGCTATGCGCTCCTTCGAAATGAAGGGGCCTGTCACCGCAACGTCATCTCATTCCGTTGTGCGCCCGTCAAAATGTTCATGAGACGCGTCGGCATCTGCCTTGGTCTTGTGAATGGTCCCGTCAAGATGCTCGGGCGGGCCATAGATCGTGTAAAGCCGTAACGGCTCTGGCCCGGTATTGACGACGTTGTGCATGGCGCCTGCCGGAACAATCACGCCGTCGTCGGCTTTGACTTGGTTGGCGACACCGTCAATCCTGACTTCACCGCTGCCCAGTTCGAAACGAAAAAACTGATCTCGGTCTTCGTGAACCTCTTCGCCTATCTCTTCACCGGGCTGGAGCGTCATCAACACCAACTGGATATTCTGACCGGTGTAGAGAACATGGCGGAAGCTGTCATTTTCCTCGGTCAGCTTTTCAATGTTGTCTGCAAAGCCCTTCATTCGAAAGCCTCCTGATATATGCGTGATTTTACCACTTTGAAATGTTGGCCCCTCACTACCGCACTGAAACAATAAACCTTTGACATTGATCAATCCCCGGCAGTTCCCATCGGCTAGCCAGAACGCGTAGGCGCAGATGCCAATAGCGGGAGTTCTCCATGACCAGCACCAAAGAAACGAAACACACCACGACAGTTATCGAAGTTCCCGAGGCCGTTGGTGTGTTTGACACGCTCGAAGATCTTCAGGCGGCTTTCTACGATCTTCGCATGGTGGGATTCACCCGATACGACATCAGCCTTCTCGGCCGACAAGAAGTACTCGAGGAAAAGCTGGGCAAAGGTTATTGGCGCGCCGCCGATCAGGAAGACAACCCCGAGGCACCACGCGCCAGCTTCGTTTCGCAAGAGGCGATCGGGGAACTTGAGGGCGCAATCGCCGGCGGCTTCTTCTTTCTGGGGTCATATATTGCAATGGCCGCAATGCTCACTGCTGCCAGCACACTTGCAGCGTCCATTGCCGCAATCGCAATAGGGGGCAGTCCGGCGCTGGTGCTTGGTGCGTTACTGGCGCGCCGTGTCGGCAAGCAGCACAAAGACTATTACGCAAACCAGATTGACCATGGCGGTATTCTGCTTTGGGTGCGCGTGCACGATAAGGCACAAGAAGATCTGGCCATAAAGATCATGAAGGGCCATTCCGGGCGCGACGTTCACGTCCATCCATGGAGCAATTAATCTACGGTATTGCTTGCCGCGGGCGGTATGCGCATTCGACCGTCATTTTGGCCGCATAGGGCCAAAAAACATCCCGCCAACCCGTCCTCACCCAACACCGCCATAAGCAACCCCCGACAACGCCTGCATCTCGCGCTTCCACGTCGTCAGATCATCCGCATTGAACTTCGACAGATGGTCATGCCCACAAGCCCGTGCCATTACCTGCATCAACTCCACCGACGCTTCAAAGAAATTCGCCAACTGTCGCGCGGATTTTTCCACCACAAGACGGTTCACCAAATGCGGCTTCTGCGTTGCAATCCCGACCGGGCAATTGTTCGTCTGACAGGCCCGCATCGCCAGACAGCCAATCGCTTGCATCGCCGAGTTTGACACTGCAATCGCGTCCGCTCCCATCGCCAAAGCCTTGATGAAATCCGCAGGCTTGCGCAATCCTCCGGTGATCACCAAAGTCACATCCCCGCGCCCCAAAACGTCCAGATGCCGCCTCGCCCGCGCCAAAGCCGGAATAGTCGGCACCGAGATATTATCCCGGAAAATGATCGGGGCCGCCCCCGTTCCGCCACCACGACCGTCCAGAATGATGTAATCGACACCAACCTCCAAAGCCGCATCAATGTCCTTTTCGATATGCTGCGCCGACAGCTTGTATCCAATCGGGATCCCGCCCGTGCGATCACGCACCTCGTCGGCAAACGCCTTGATCTGCGATGGCTTCGTCCATTCGGGGAACCGCGGCGGCGAAATCGCATCCTGACCCTCGTCCAGACCCCGCACTTCGGCAATCTTGCCTTTCACCTTCGCGCCCGGCAAATGCCCGCCGGTCCCGGTCTTGGCCCCTTGTCCGCCCTTGAAATGAAACGCCTGAACGTGGGCCAGCTTGTCCCAGTCAAAGCCAAATCGCGCCGAAGCCAATTCATAGAAATACCGCGAATTCGCCGCCTGTTCTTCAGGCAACATGCCGCCCTCACCCGAACAAATGCCTGTACCCGCCAACTCTGCACCCCGCGCCAAAGCCACCTTGGCCGGCTCCGACAATGCCCCAAAGGACATGTCCGAAACGAACAAAGGTATCTTTAGCTTCAAAGGTTTCTGCGCATTCGGTCCGATCACGACATCCGTGCCAACCGTATCACCATCCAAAAGCGGCGGCTTATACAATTGCGCCGTCAAAATCTGCAAATCATCCCAGTCCGGCAATTCATTGCGAGGCACGCCCATCGATTCAACTTTGCCGTGATGCCCGACCTTGGACAGCCCGTCGCGCGCATATTGCTGGATCAATCCGTTGTAAGGCTCGGCATCTGTGCCGTGCGACGTATCCGCATACAGTCCCAGATAAGCGTCCCGATTATACGGCTGCGGATTGTCGTCTCCCCATGCGCCAATCTCATCGGCATCCACAAGAATATCATCCCCCTCAACCCAGGACGAAAACTTCGGCAACTTCTCATCATTGGCATAGGCCGACACGCCGGTATCCAGCCGATAATCCCAATTGTGTACGCCACAAATCAAATCCTTGCCGCGCACAAATCCATCCGACATCAAAGCGCCGCGATGCAAACACCGGCCGTAAAACACCGAAACTTCATCATCAAACCGCACCACCACCAGATCAACATCGCCCACCAAAGCGTACTGCGGGTCTCGATCAGGGGTCTCGCTAAGCTTGGCCACGGATACCTTGTTCATCACGCTCTCCCGGAGTTGCCTTTTGCACAGGCTTGCACGCCGAAAGAGTAATCACAAAGCAATTTGCGGGATTTGCCCCTTAGAGCAGGCGATGATCCGAGGTCGACGCGGCAGCACCGTCAAAAGCCGCATTGACCCACAGCGTCTTGGACGTCGCCAAGGCGGCAACGGTCGCAAGGGAAAAAAGTATGAAAAAGCAGATCGGAAGAAATCTCGAACTCACGGCGTTGCCCCTCTTTAACCATTTCTCCTTCTTTAACGATGCTCCACCAATTTTCCGTCGCACGCGCCGTCAATTATTACGCGCCAGCCCTAACCCCGCGCCAAAGCCGCCTGAAACGCCAGATACGACGCCTTGGGAGTCCGCGCCTGCGTTTCGTAATCCACATGCACCAGCCCGAACCGTTTGTCGTATCCAAAGGCCCATTCGAAATTGTCCAATAGCGACCAGGCATAATACCCCTTCACATTGGCCCCGTCCGCAATCGCTCGCTTCACTGCCCCGACATGCGCGTCGAAAAACGCCACACGCGTTGGATCATCGACCAGACCCGCATCCCCCGGATCAGCCCCCGCCATTCCGTTCTCGGTCACATAAATCGGCAAATCTCCGGTAAACTCCTGCCCCAGACGCATCAGAAACCCATAGAGACCCTCGGAATAAATTTCCCAACCCATTGCCGTCTTTTCCAGATCGCCGGGGACCGCGCGCTCAGAAGGCCAGATCGCACCCGGCACCTCCTCGTGGATTGAGCGCGTGTAATAATTGACCCCCAGCCAATCAATCGGCGCCGAAATCGCCGCCATGTCATTCTGCCAACCCTCAGGCATATGCGGCTCCAACACCTCCAGAACGTCCGCCGGATAGGCCCCGTGGGTAAGCGCGCCCGCGAACCAGCGATTGTAAATCCCGTCATAGGTCTTCGCCGCCAGAACATCCGCCTCAGCCTCACTCGCCGGCGTCGAATGCTCGAAATTCAAGACGATCCCAAGGTTCTTCTGCCCCGCCGACCGCATCACTTCCAACGACCGCGCATGGGCCACCAACACATGGTGCATCGCCCGCGCCGCTGCGCGAATATCCCGCAAACCCGGCGCATGACCGCCCAGAAAATGCGACAACCACGCCACGCACCACGGCTCGTTGATCGTCGCCACTGCGTCCATCCGGTCGCCAATCCGCCCGATCACCGCTTCTGTGTAGTCGGCAAACCACTTACCCACATCGGGGTTCGTCCAGCCCCCCAAATCTGCCAGAGCGGATGGCATATCCCAATGGTACAACGTCAGGTTTGGCCTTAGTCCGCGCGCCACCATCCCGTCCGCCAAACGATCATAGAAATCCAATCCATCAGCACTCACGGTACGCCCATCCGGCATCACCCGAGGCCACATCGTCGAGAACCTGTAAACATCAAAATTTCCGTCCCTCACAAGGTCCAGATCCTCACCCCAGCGATTGTAGTGATCACAGGCCACGCCGCCATCTTCGCCATTCACCACATTGCCCGGAGCCGCCGCGAACGTGTCCCAATGCGATGAACCGGCACCACCAAAGGACGACCCTTCGATCTGATAGGCCGCCGTCGCCGCGCCAAACAAAAAGCCCTCCGGGAAATCCTTGCGTGTCACCGAAAACGTCATGCTGCACTCCCTTTAACCCGGTTTTTTCAATGCCTATGGCAAGCAATCAAGTGGGGCAAGAGACTGCCTCCCAGTTGACCCAGCGCAATGTTCGCGGCACTGCATCCAGCTAAGGTCCGCAGGCAACCAGCGAAAAGCGAGGCATTCAATGCTCGACATCTCTACCGGAAAAGTCGTCCGCATCATTTTTCTCAGCCGCGAATACGGCCCTGAAAGCGGTCAGTTGTCGGACTATATCTCGGGCCTGAATATCGATGAACAAATCAGCCTCGTCGCCCTCATGTGGGTCGGGCGTGAAACCTACAGCGCTGACGAATTTGCCGAGGCCCTCGAGACCGCCCGCGTTGAAGCCACGGCGCCAACCGAAAAATACCTCTCCGGCATCCCCAGTCTGGCGGAATACCTCGAAAGCGGGCTGGACGCTCTCGGCATTGACGTGACCGACGCCGAAGATCACATGTAGGCGCCCGCAAGCCCTACAAAGTCTTTACCTTGGTTAACAGTGACACCGCATCTCGCGGTGCCACTGTAGCGCACCGCAAGTCGCACCGACGTAATACCGACGCGATACCGACGTGGCAAAACCTCCCATTTCCCCTTGTTTTCCGACATTAACCTTTCAAGATCGCAGCGCGCCGCCTCTCCCTGCGCGCGTTGCTCGAAAAAGCATTAACCTCTCCTGACGCGCCTTGTCAGTTGCCCCCCGTGACGCGCCCGGTCATTCGCGTTACCGTCTCGAAATGGCAGATCCAATCGACGACAAAACCCGCTGTTTCGGCTCGCACACCGAACTTTACGCCCACTACCACGACACCGAATGGGGTGTGCCTGTTCGCGACGATCAACTCCTCTTCGAGATGCTCATCCTCGAAGGCGCGCATGCAGGCCTGTCTTGGGAAACCATCCTGAAAAAACGCGGCGGCTATCGCGACGTTTACCACAATTTTGACGTCACCCGCGTCGCCGATATGACCGACTTCGAACTGAAAAAGGCGCTGGAAAATCCCGCCATCGTCCGCCACCGCCAAAAGGTACCGGGGGCGCGCAAGAACGCCCGTATCTTTCTGGAAATGCAAAAGGAATTCGGCAGTTTTTCCGACTGGCTCTGGGCTCATGTCGATGGAAAACCGCTTAAGGGCAACTGGCCCACCGCCGCCGACATCCCGGCGACGACGCCGCTGTCAGATGCCATTTCGAAAGATCTGAAAAAGCGTGGCATGACCTTCGTCGGACCAACAATTATCTATGCGTATCTGCAAGCCGTTGGTGTTGTGAATGATCACCACAAAGGCTGCTGGCGCTACGTCGCCTAACGCAACCGCCGCAGCACCTCATAGCTTGCATATCCATCCGGGATCATCCCCACCGACGCCTGAAAACGTCGGATCGCCGCAATCGTATTCGGCCCGATAATTCCGTCGACGCCTTGCGTGTTAAACCCACGCCGCGTCAGCAACTGCTGCATCTCGACCTTCTCGCGATTCGCCAGATTTCGATCCTCACGCGGCCAGCCCGCCTTCAACGGCCCACCCCCCGCAATCCGACCACTCAAAAGCCCCACACCAATCACATAAGCATCCGCCGCATTGTAGCGTTCGATGACGTGAAAGTTGTTAAATATCATGAACGCAGCCCCCTGCGCCCCCGCTGGCAAAAGGATCGAAGCGCGCCCGAAATCACCGACGCGCGCGCCGTTAACGTCACGCACACCCAAACTGGCCCATTGTGTCGGAGATTTCTTAATTCGCTCGCCGGTCTGTCGATAATCAAATCCGCGTGGCAATCGCACCTCAACACCCCAAGGTTGGCCCTTGGTCCAGCCGAAATTCTTCAGATACCCTGCCGTGGACGCCAAGGCATCCGTGGGATCATCCGCCCAGATATCGCGTTTTCCGTCGCGGCGGAAATCCTCGGCATAAGACAAATAGGACGTCGGAATGAATTGCGTGTGTCCCATCGCTCCGGCCCAGGATCCGCGCATATCGCGGGGCCGCACGTCTCCCGACTGAATGATTTTCAAGGCCGCGATCAGCTGCTGCTCAAAAAACCGCCCGCGTCGCCCGTCAAACGCCAGGGTCGCCAAGGCCTCGATAATCGGCGTATCGCCCCGAAATGCGCCGTAAGCGCTTTCTAGCCCCCAAATTGCGGCCACGACCTCCGCCTCAACACCGTATCGCGCTTCGATTTCGCTCAAGACCCGCCGGTTGTCCCGCAAAGCCGCTCGCCCATTGCGCACACGGGTATCTGACACAGCACTGTCCAGATAATCCCAGATCTGCTTGGTGAACTCTGACTGATTGCGATCCTTTTGAATGACGCTGGTGTTGTACCTAATCCCCTGAAAAGAAGCATTAAATACACTATCGCGAATACCCGCGGCCCGCGCACGACCTCGAAACTGGTCTATCCAGCGCGAAAAAGCAGCATTCGACGTTTGAGTTTGTGCCAGCACCATCGCTCCTGATTGGGGTCTCGGCTTTGGATACACCGAAAACTCAGGCGCGGGGCTTGCAACTGCAAATGAGACCGAAAAAAGCACGGCAACTGCCGCCCAAAATACACGCATGCACCACCTGTTTATTTTACCTGCTCTCCGAAACCCTACGCCCGGATCCGGGATCACGAAAGGCCAAGATTTGGGCGTTGGCGATCTGTTGCCGGTGGTGTCAGAACCGCTCCAGAAGCCGCTTGAGATAATCAAGCTCTTCCGTCGGGCGCTCCTGTTCTCCCGACCGCTTTCTGATCTCGTCAAGCAACTCGCGTGCGCGTCGATACACGTCGTCACCCTGCAAAAGCTGCTCGTCCGTGCCAATTCGGCCATTTTGACCTGCTTCGCGTCCCAGCGGATCGCGACCGCCGTTCGGATCGTTCT
The DNA here is from genome assembly GCA_029287375.1 of Boseongicola sp. Lineage (GTDB taxonomy): Bacteria > Pseudomonadota > Alphaproteobacteria > Rhodobacterales > Rhodobacteraceae > Boseongicola. The sequence continues at coordinate 24,797 of JARFRG010000087.1, forward strand.
GGCCCAATTGCTGGCCCTGCTGTCCGCCTTGCTGTTGCTGCTGCTCGGCCATTTGCTCTGCCAATTCACGCATGCCCTCGCGCAAGGCCTCCATCGCCTGCGACTGGCTATCCAGCGCACCTGCGAAATCTTCCTCGCGCAATGCCCCTTCGGCATCGTCCATCGCCTCACCCGCGCGGCCCAAAGCCTCGCGCGCCGCGTCGCCCTCTGGCGTACCAGCCCCGGGCAAACTGTTCTGCTGCCGGTTCAGCTCGTCGCGCAAAGCCTGCTGGCGGTCCGCCAAACTGCCCTCGCCGTTGCCTTGCTGTTGCTCCTGACCTCCAGGTTGGCCACCGCCGCCCTGTTCACCGCCTTCGCTACCTTCACCGCCCTGCTGACCATGCTGCGCCCCGCGCCCTTCACCGTCACCGCCACGCCCCTCATTGCCCTCGGCCTGTCCCGCCTGAGCATTCGGATTGTACTGTTCCTGCAAATCCCGGAACGCTTCGTCCGACAGGCCCTGCTGCTCGCGCAGCGTCTCGGCCAATCCCTCCATGGCCTGCTCGCCTTCGCCGCCCTGACCTTGCTGGCCCTGCGCGACTTGCATGTTTTCCATCATCTGACGGAGCTGATCCAGCAACTGCTGCGCTTCGGCCATCCGGCCCTGCTCCATCAGCTCCTGCAGTCGGTCAAGCATGTCCTGAAGCTGCTCGCCCGTCATTTCCTGCATTTCCTGGTTTTCAGCCATTTCAGGCTGCTCACCGTTCCGCTGCTGCTGCGCAAGCTGGTTCATGTAATCCTGCATCGCCTCACGCAATTCCTGCATCAGCTCAGCAATCTCCTCGTCGGTCGCCCCGTTCTCAATCGCTTCGCTCAGACGATCCTGCGCACGCTGAAGCCGCTCAAGAGCATCTCCAAGATCCCCCTCTTCGATCTCAATGGCCAAACCCCAAAGCGTCGCCGCCGTCTCGTCAACGACCTCGTCCGTCAATCGGCCAAGCGACACGCGCGTCTCAAGCCGGCGCACCGCAAACCGCAGTTTCAGATAGACCGTCTCCGACCGGAACACGTCCTCCGGCATAAACGAAACCGCCCGTAAAACCTGTGCCACGCGCGTCGCGTTCGCCCGGTTCCACAATAGATCGCGGCGCTGCTCAACAATCGCCTTTGCCAGTGGATCAAAGAACCGCTTGCCCGGCAACGTCGCGAACTGAGGCGCAGACAACCCCTCGTGACCTGCCGAATCCTCAGCCGTCAGAGACGCCGAGATCGGCAAATTCGCCCAAGGATGCTCGCTGAAATCTTCGATCACCACTTCTGCAAACTGCGTTCGATCCCCCGAAATCGTAATCGGGATATCAAGCAGGATCGGCGCACGCGGCTCGGGATCGATGGTCAGACCATAGCGCCGCTCAACCTCAACCAGATCAAGCGTGATTTCCATCTGTCCCGCCGTCACGCCATAGTCGTCCGAGGCAATAAAGGGCGCCTCCATTCGACCCCCATCTCCCTGCGTCAAAGGCCCGTCAAATTCGATGGATGGGTTTTCATCCTCGGTGGCCGTGATCGTCCAGCTTTGCCCGCCCGGACCATCAATTCCAACCACACCACTTTGAACGACATCAAAGGCCTGCACCGGGTCGGTCGCCGGCGGCACATCCTCGGTTCGCGCCGAAACTGTCTCGCTCAAAGTCAGTGCGCCGATCTCACCGTAAAACCGGATCGTGACCCGGCTGCCTTCCGGCACCTCAAACCCACCGCGTGAAATATCGTTCAGATACAGGCTCGGCAAACCGGTATACAGCGGCGGCTCAACCCAGCCTTCCCACGAGGGGCCGGCCGCAATCTGGCTCCCGCCCGGCGTCATCTCGGTCACCGATGCCACACGCAGGAAGGATCCAAACAGCAAAGCCACCGTCAGCCCCAAAAGCGCAACATACCGCAACGCAAAGGGATCGCGCGATGCCAATTGCAAATCCGGCTTGGGTGCCTTCGCAGCCCGCGCCTTTTCCGCCATCCGCGCCACATGCGCCGTCCAAACGGCGACCGACGCCGGGTCTCCCGCTCCTATCGCCTGCGCATCTGAAATCGCCGCTATCGGCCGCCCCGGCACGCTGCGATCCAACCGGTCCAGCGCATCCGCCGAATGAGGCCACCGAAAGCCCTGAATGCCACGCACCGCAGTCCACAGCGCGCCAAGAACCGAAACAACGCCCAGACCCCAAACGGCCTCCAGCGGCAGCATTTCGTGCAATCCAAGCATCAATGCCGCAAGAACAGCGATCAAAACCGACCACAACGGCCAGAATGCCCGCACAGCACGCTCGGCCACCAAGCCCGCAAAGGTCAGGCGCAACGGCCACAAAAGGCGTTGTGCGGTTTCGGGCGGAAGATCGTGTTGGTCGGTCATATGCCCAACATATAGGGCCGGGTTCGGATTATGCCGACCCCTCAAGCCATTCAGGAATGGTATCTCGATTTATGATCTCGTCAAAGGTTGGACGGGGGCGAATGACGGCGAATTGATGCTCATGCACCAAAACCTCAGGAATCAACGGCCGCGTATTGTATTCCGACGCCATAACCGCGCCGTAAGCGCCCGCAGATCTGAACGCCACCAGTGCTCCGGCCTCAACCGGTGGCATGGCGCGATTCTTGGTGAATGTGTCGCCCGACTCGCAGACCGGCCCCACGATATCATAGGGATGCTGTTCGGTACCGGCCTCAGGCTCGATCACCGGCAGAATGTCGTGGTGCGCCCCATACATCGCAGGCCGGACAAGATCATTCATCGCCGCATCAAGGATAAGAAAATCACGCCCCTCACCCGACTTCACATAGATCACTTCACTGACCAGAATACCCGCATTTCCGGCAATCAACCGCCCCGGCTCAATCTCGATTTCACAATCGAGATGACCCAAAGTGCGCTTGACCAAAGCCCCATATTCCACTGGCAAAGGCGGTGCTGTATTGGACTGCTCATACGGGATACCCAGCCCCCCGCCCAAATCAAGCCGCCTGATTGTGTGGCCATCCGCCCGTAGCGTCTCGGTCAACTCGGCGACCTTCAGATAGGCCTGCTCATACGGCTCAAGCGATGTCAGCTGGCTGCCGATATGCACATCGATCCCGATGACCTCCAGCCCGGGCAAACGCGCCGCCAAAGCGTATACCTCGCGCGACCGCGCAATGGGAATACCGAACTTGTTCTCCGATTTACCCGTCGCGATCTTCTCATGCGTCTTGGCGTCCACATCCGGGTTCACCCGCACGGTGATCGGCGCAACCATTCCAAGGCCGACCGCCACCTCGGAAAGCACCACCATCTCCGGCTCGCTCTCGACATTGAACTGCCGGATGCCACCCAACAAAGCCAACCGCATTTCTTCACGCGTTTTACCGACACCCGAGAAAACAATTCTGTCACCCGGAAATCCAGCCGCCTTCGCCCGCAGATATTCCCCGCCCGACACCACATCAACGCCGGATCCAAGCGACGCCATAAGCCGCAAAACCGCCTGGTTCGAGTTCGCCTTCATCGCGTAGCAAACAAGATGATCCAGACCCTCCAATGCCTCGTCAAACAACCTGTAATGCCGGGCCAAAGTCGCCGATGAATATACATAAAACGGCGTGCCAACAGCTTTGGCGATCTCCGGGATCGCCACGTCCTCGGCATGCAAAACGCCGTCTCTGTAAAGAAAATGGTCCATAAAGCGCGACATAACAGAGTTGCCGACCCACGCAAGGCTCCTCAGATCAACAGACTAGCCGCACCTTCGTGTCGCAACAAAGCAACCTTGGTCTCAACACCGCCCCGCGCCGAAAACCCTCCGAGATTATCCGCGCCTGTGACCCGATGACATGGAATGATGATCGCTATCGGATTTGCCCCACATGCTTGCCCCGCGCCCTGCGCCGACAGACCCGTCACGCGCGCCATCTCCCCGTAGGTGCGCGTTTGACCAAACGGTATCGCAATCAAGGCATCCAGAAACGCGCGCTGCCGTTCCGAAACCTTTGGGGCCAACGGCAGATCAAACACAGTCAAATCGCCCGCAAAATATGCCGCCAACTGCCAATGTGCCTCCAAAAGGCACGGGGTTTCATCAAAACCTGCGCCGCCCCACTTCAAAGCAACCAAGGCACCGGAATCTTCAACCAGCGTCACCGCCCCAATAGGCGTATCCCGCGTCAAAGATGGCACCCAATTCCCCTTCTTCTTGGCACAAATACTCCGGGGGGTGTGGGGGGCAGGGCCCCCCCCCTTGTCGACGCGCGCCGTGCGGCGAACCCTATTTCAACGCCGCATCACACCGCCCGCAGGTGCCGGCATGCTGGTGTGATCCGACATCCGGCAGAATCTTCCAGCACCGTTGGCACTTTTCCCCGTCCGCCATCTCGAACACCACGCCAATGCCGTCAACTTCGGGCAACCGGAACGCCTCGGACGGGGCCGGATCCGCCGTCAGAGAAATGTCAGACGTGATGCAGATGTCCTCAAAGGTCACAGTCTTCAGCGCCGCCAGAACGTCCGTGTCCTCGACATGCACGACGGGGGCCGCCTCCAACGACGCCCCGATCACCTTATCACGGCGCTGCACTTCCAGGGCCGCCGTAACGACGCGGCGCGCCCGACGAATACCTGCCCACTTCGCAGCCAATTCTTCGTCCAGCCAGTCTTTCGGCGTGTCCGGCATGTCTTGTAAATGCACCGACCCTTCGCCGCCCGTGCGCAACAACCAGACCTCTTCCATTGTGAACGTGAGCACTGGCGCCAACCAGGTATTCAACCGTGCAAGCACCAACTCCAACACGGCCAAAGCCGCCCGACGCTCGGCGGTGTCACCGTCGCAATACAAGACATCCTTGCGGATATCGAAATAGAATGCCGACAAATCCGTCGTCGCGAAATCAAAGACCGCCCGGAACACACCCTGGAAATCGTAGGCCGCATAGCCCCTGCGCACCTTGTGATCCAACTCGGCCAAACGGTGCAGAACCCAACGCTCCAACTCCGGCATATTGCTGGGTGCGACCTCAGCCGAAGCTTCGCCTAGATTGCCCAACAAGAACCGGAAGGTATTCCGCAAACGGCGATAGCTGTCCGCCACGCCCTTCAGAATTTCTGGCCCAATCCGCTGATCCGCAGTGTAGTCCGTCTGAGACACCCATAGCCGCAGAATATCCGCGCCATACTGCTTAACAACCGCATCCGGAACGATTGTATTGCCCAGCGATTTGGACATCTTGATGCCCTTTTCATCAAGCGTGAACCCGTGGGTCAGAACACCACGATACGGCGCGCGGCCATTGGTTCCGCAGGATTGAAGCAACGACGAATGGAACCAGCCTCGGTGCTGATCCGTGCCCTCAAGATAAAGGTCCGCAATCCCGTCCTCGGATCCATCCTCGCGGTCGCGCAAGACAAACGCATGGGTCGACCCGGAATCAAACCAGACGTCGAGAATGTCGAACACCTGTTCGTAGTCATCCGCCGCGACATCGCTGCCAAGGAACCGCTCTTTGGCACCCGGCTTATACCACGCGTCCGCACCTTCAGCCTCAAACGCCTCCAAAACCCGGGCGTTCACAGCCTCATTGCGCAACAAAAAGCCATCGTCAGTCGGCAGAACGCCCTTCTTCACGAAGCAGGTCAAAGGCACGCCCCAGGCCCGCTGCCGCGACAACACCCAATCGGGCCGCGCTTCCATCATTGAATACAGGCGGTTCCGCCCGGTCTGCGGCGTCCACTTCACGTTGTCGATCTCAGTCAAAGCCCGCGCGCGTATTGTCGTGCCGAACTGATCCTGACCGTCGCCCACAGCCTGATCGATCGCCGCAAACCACTGCGGCGTATTGCGGTAAATCACCGGAGCCTTCGAGCGCCAGGAATGCGGATAGCTGTGCTTGATCTTGCCGCGTGTGAGCAACCCGCCAACCTCGGCCAGCTTGTCGATCACCGCCTTGTTGGCGTCGCCCTCGCCGCCTTTGCGCGACAGAATGAACTTGCCACCAAAGAACGGCAGATCCGCCCGGAACGACCCGTCATCCATCACGTTGTAGGTGATGACTTGCGCCAGCATCCCCAGATCACGGTAAAGCTCGTATTCCTCCATACCGTGCGACGGCGCACAATGGACAAAGCCGGTGCCTTCTTCGTCGGTCACAAAGTCAGCAGCCCGGAAATCGCGAATGTCGTCCCACTCGCCGTTTGCGCCCTCGGCCCCGTACAAAGGATGCTTTAGCCCGCTGATTGTTGAGGGATCCACGTCACCCACACGGCGATACATCGTCTCGTCCAGACGCGCGCGCCCCAAAACATCCCCCGCCAGCTTGTCGGCAAGAATATAGCGGTCGCCAACCTGCGCCCAACACTCCTCGGGAACGCCCGTCACTTCGTACAGGCCGTAAGAAAAGTCCGATCCGTATACGACCGCCTTGTTTGACGGAATCGTCCAAGGCGTCGTCGTCCAGATCACCACATAAGCGTTCTGCAAACGGTCATCATTCGTCGCATCGACCCGGAACTTCACCCAAACCGTAAAGCTCTCCTTGTCGTGATACTCAACCTCAGCCTCAGCCAAAGCCGTCTGCTCGATCGGTGACCACATCACAGGTTTCGAACCCTGATACAGTGTGCCGTTCATCAGGAATTTCTGGAATTCTTCCGCAATCACGCGTTCGGCATGGAAATCCATCGTCAGATACGGATCGGCCCAATTCCCGGTCACGCCCAGACGTTTGAATTCCTCACGCTGGATATCGATCCAACCCTCGGCAAACGTCCGGCATTCCTGCCGAAACTCAACAATATCCACCGCATCTTTGTCGCGGCCTTTCTTGCGGTATTGCTCCTCGATCTTCCACTCAATCGGTAAACCGTGACAATCCCACCCCGGAATATACCGCGCATCCTTGCCCATCATCTGCTGCGACCGAACAACCATATCCTTCAGGATTTTGTTCAGCGCATGCCCGATATGAAGATGCCCGTTCGCATACGGCGGTCCGTCATGAAGCGTAAAAGGCTCGCGACCCTTTTTCTCTCGCAGACGGTCGTAAATTCCCATCTCCGCCCAGCGTTCCAGCCATGCAGGCTCGCGGTTCGGCAAGCCAGCGCGCATCGGAAAATCGGTCTGCGGAAGGTTCAGCGTTTCTTTGTAGTCAGGCGTGTCGGCACACATGGGTCGTGTCCTTTGAAAAAATCAAAACTGTCAGGTTGGGGCGGCGGATCAACTCAACGCCAAAGTCCCGGCCGCTCATCAATCAGAGCGCCGGGCCTGTAATTCGAATAATGTTTGCGGTCTGCATAACCATTGGCAAATGCTATAGTGTTGCGGCAACCTGAGGTAAAGACGCGAACGCGGTCAGCACGCCCCCCCAAGTCACAAGCGGGCACGCAAAGACCAAAAACACGCCTCCACATACGTCGCAGCATCGTAAGACCCGACGCCTCAAAGGTCGTCCAATTCAAGCACGCCTGACATCTGAGGCAGCATCTCGGCCCGGTGCATCCCCTCAGCCGGTCGGTTTGGCCTTGTCGAAAAGCCCGGTCAAAGCCCGCTGGACGAGCCGCGTCACACGTGGTTTTTCGGCCACCCGAAACGGCAACGGACGGCAGACTTCCATTGCCGCCACCCCAACACGCGCCGTCAGCGCGCCGTTCACCAAACCCTCACCAAAGCGACGCGACAGCTTCGACAGCAAATGTCCGCCACCGATGGATCCCAAAAGATCGTCACCCACAGCCACAGCGCCCGTCGCGACCAAATGCGTAATGACCGCACGCGTCAGCCGCCACGCACCCAAAGCCCCCGACCGCCCCCCGTAAATCTCGGCCACCCGACGGATCATCCGCACATTCGCAGTCAATGCCGCGATCACATCGGCAAAAGCCAAAGGCACCAAAGCCGTCACAGTCGCGACCTGCCGCGCTGCCGCCTCAACCTCGCGCCGTGCGCGATCATCCAGAGGCTTCAAAAGCGTATCCTCGGCCAGCCCCAAAAGCGTGTCCGCATCAAACGCCTCTGCCTCACCCTCGGCCAAACGCTCGCGCCCCCACCGCATGTCCTCGCGACCCGCATAAAGCGCGGCCAGCTTCTTTGTCAGCGCCCGCGCGCCGCCCATGTCGTTCTCCGCTGCAACGCGATCAGCTTCGACGTGCAAGGATTCAATCTTTTGCAAACGCGCCAAAGCCGCCCATTCGCGGATCAAAATCGCCAGACACACCGCCACAAACAGCCCCAAAAGACCCAAGGCCGCCCAGCCCAGATAGACATTGCGCGCAACAAGCCCCGTCACAGCATCCCACGCCGCAACCGACCCAAAGAAAACAACCACTGCGCCCAAGAGTTGCCAGAACCAGCGCACCAATCGCGACGGTCTGCGCGCGGCAAGTGCGGCCATCGTCTGCATCGCCTGCCCGGAAGGGGCCGCCTCAGGCTCGGACACCGGAGGCGCATCAGCCGGGCTTGGCCCGCTCTCGTCCAACTCAATCAGAACCGGTCCGTCACGTTCAGCCATTGGTTTTGACCTCCCAGAGCAATCTGACATCAGGCAAGGTCTCGTCGTTGTCCCCGTCTGTTGCGCCAACTTCGACAAAGCCGTGCCGTGCATAAAAACGCCGCGCACCCTCGTTGGCAGCAAACGTCCACAGACTCAAACGCTGACACCTCTCCTTGGCATCCGAAAGCAGGGCCGACCCGATACCCTGACGACAGTTTGACACATAAAGCGCATCAATTTCTTCACTTTGTTGACTGATGAAGCCCTCAATCCCGTGCGCCGCGACAGCCACACGCACGCCCCCTCGCTGGAGCAAATGCGAAACAAAAGCATGATCCCCGGCAAGCGTATGAATGCGTGGCATCCAATCCGTTCTGTCGATCCACCCCGAAAGGATTGACGCAACCGCGTCCGCATCGGCCTCATCGGCTTTTCGGATCGCCACCGCCGTCATAACCGATCTCCAATCAAAAACTGCGCGGCGCGATCCAGCCGGATATGCGGAGGTCCATCACCAGGACGCAAATTCAGAGGCTGAGGCGCAAACCGCATCACCTGATAATCGGCCTCAAGCCACGCCTCGGCCCCCTGCCGCGCGGGGTTCAGCAAACGCGTCGGATCATCCGGCAATCGCCCGGGATAAAACGCCGCTCGTTTGCCCGACCCTTCCAATGTTCCGCGCACCACATCCAACGCGCGCCCGCCCTGATCAACCCGATCCTCTGTCGTCGCCCTCAGGGCCGCAATCGACATTGCCGTCGTCTCGGCACCCGCAAAATCGGCCCGAGACCGCGCGTCTTGCAACAAGGCATCCGTAATCGCCGTCAATTGCGCATGCTGGCTTTGGTGCAAATGATCCGCTTTAGTCGCCGCAAACAGGATTTTCTCCACCCGCTGGCCAAGAAAAATCTGACTTAGAAACGCGTTCCGTCCGGGGCGGAATGCCCCCAGAATATCTGACATCGCCTGTCGCAAGTCCTCGACTGCGGGCGGTCCTGCATGGATCGCCCCCAAGACATCAACAAGCACGACCTGCCGCCCGATCCGCGAGAAATGATCGCGAAAAAACGGCTTTACCACTTCGCGCTTGTACGCCTCAAACCGCCGCGCGAACTCTCGGCCCATCGACCCCCGCCTAAAATCGCCCTCAGGCAACGGCCCAAAAGTCAAAACCGGAGACCCCCGCAAATCCCCCGGCAACAAGAACCGCCCCGGCGTGCAATCTGAATACCCCGCATCCCGAGCCGCCATCAGATAGCCAGTAAACGCCCCTGCCAGCGACTTGGCCGCGACTTCGTCCAGTTTTGCACCCGGATCCGCAATCGCCAATGCTGCCCGAAAGACGTCCGCCTCGCCACGCTTTTCAATCCGCGCCAACGTCTCGCGCGACCACGTGGCATAGTCCTTGTCCATCAACCCAAGATCCAAAAGCCACTCGCCCGGATAATCGACAATATCCAGATGGATGGTCTTCGGTCCCGTCATGCCGCCCAAAAGCCCGGAAGGCTGCACTCGAAACGACAAACGCAACTCGCTGATCCCCGTTGTGCCCTCGGGCCAAACCGGCGTGGCACCCGTCATCGACGCCAAATGCGCCTCATAATCAAACCGCGGCACCGTGTCGTCCGGCTGAGGCTGCAACCAGGCCGTGCGAATTCGTCCATCCGCCGCCGCGCGCAACGCGGGCATCCGCCCGCGCGCGATCAAATTCGCCACCAGTGATGTAATGAATACCGTCTTGCCTGCACGACTAAGCCCCGTCACGCCCAACCGCACGACAGGCTCGAAAAATGCCTCGCTGACAGTATTCACCGTGGTCTCAACGCCGCGCGTCAGCCCGTCCGCAATATCGCCAATGATCACAGTTAATCCTTCCGTTCCCGCCTCAAGATAAGAACGCACGCTCCGATACGCCAGATGCGGCTTAAGAATTGCACTTGGGCCGCTCTGACGCTACGCCGCTGTCATGCCGCGTTTTGCTCTCAGAATCGAATACAACGGTCAGCCCTTTTTCGGCTGGCAGCGCCAGAACGACCACCCGTCTGTTCAGGGCGCTGTCGAAACGGCCCTGTCTGCCCTCGAAAGCGACGTCCCTACCATCGCCGCCGCCGGGCGGACCGATGCGGGCGTCCATGCTTACGGACAGGTCGCACATGTCGATTTGCAGCAGGACTGGGATCCCTTCCGCCTGGCGGGCGCGATCAATTTCCACCTGAAACCCACGCCTGTCGCGATCACTGGCCTAAAACGTGTTGACGATGGTTGGCACGCCCGCTTTTCCGCGCTCGAGCGCATCTACATCTACCGCATCGTCAATCGTCGCGCGCCGCTTGTGCACGAAGCAGGTCTGGCATGGCAGATTCAACGACCGCTTGAAATCGACGCCATGCGCGCCGGAGCCGCGTTTCTAATCGGCAATCACGATTTTACGACCTTTCGCTCGACAATGTGCCAGGCGAAAAGCCCGGTCAAAACGCTCGACGAAATCACCATCGCGCACGCTCCGACACACGGAGGCACGCTCATCACGATCAAAGTGCGCGCCCGTAGCTTTCTCCACAATCAGGTGCGGTCGATTATCGGCACACTTGACCGGGTTGGCAGTGGCGGGTGGGTACCCGAGGACATGCAAAAAGCCCTGATTGCAAGGGACCGATCGGCTTGCGGGCCGGTTGCTCCGCCCGACGGGCTATATCTGTCAAAGGTGACTTACGACCCGGAAATCTTCGACTGATCCTGCCCTATTTCAAGAAAATGGCCTCATTTGTGGCGGGTTTTCCACAAAATGCGCGCTCGAAATGACCCTTGTCACGTCCTCAATCCGCCGCGAATCCCTGTCATAAAGATTGTATCGAGACATTGGAGTTATGTAATGAGTGACCTGCTTGCCTTTTCGAACGAAGCCATCGCAATAAGCGGCCTTACATGCCTCGTTCTGCGCGAAATCATCCTTGCCGCGATCCCAAGCAATGGCCCTGTCGCCAGCGCTTAATTCGCAGGCACGCCGAATGTCAGGTTTGCCCAAAGGCTCTCCCAAACGACGCTCCGCTGGCTGACCAGCTGCGCTGATGGCTCGCGCAACACGACCGCATCCAGCATATACCGCGCCCCGGCTTTCACCGGCACCGTCGCCACCCCGTCGCCATTCGTACGCACCGTGAATACCGTCACGTCTCCACCATCCGGCTGTTCGTATACTTCGATCTGCTCGTTGCGGCGCGGCTCACCCTGATAAAGCAAACGCACATCAATCCCATTGCTCATATCGTCCGTATACGGGTTCTCGAGCGCCACGATCTCGGTGATCATACCCGACACAACGTCAGAACCGCGCGACGACCCGACCCCAATCAATGATTTCGCATAGCGAGAATACACCTCGCGCACGCCTTCTTCTGAAAGCCCGCGCGCTTTGTGCGCCTCAAGCGCCCACATCGCGTCCTTGTGTTCGACAAAGGCCTCAAACCGCGCAAATTCATCCCAGGTCAGGATCAGACCGTTGGTGGCATGGATGAGGACAACCAAACCATCGCCTGGCGCGTCCATGCGCAAAGCGGGCCGGTCGCCCAAACGCCCATCAACCGGAGAGATCATGCCACCAAACGCGTAGTCAAAGCGCTTAAAGCCCTGCGGCAGATAGGCCTGACTATTGCCCGCAAAATCCTGCCCCACGCGCAAAGCGGCCACAATTTCATCAGAGGTGGCAATCTGATGCTTTTCGGGCGATATCCAAAATTCGTGTGCATTGGCGGCAAACGACATACATGTCAAAGAAGCGGCTAAGATGAGGATTCGAAACATGTTACTTTTCCAAGATAAATTCCTGACGATCAGGGTGGCTCTGCTGGCGCTGGTGTCAACCCTGTTGCTGGTCACAGTCGCGCGCGCGCACGAAGTGCAGCCAACAATCGCCGATCTGACGATTGGCAGCAGCAATGTCGAGGTCATTCTGGACTGGGTGCTCGAGGCCCCTATCGCCGGGCTGGACCTTGAAGGCGTTGAGGACACAAACGCCGCTGAAGGCGCAGAAGACTACGACGCGTTGCGCGCGCTTGATGCTGCGGCTCTTGAGACCGCGTTCCGCGAAGCGTGGCCGTCCATTTCGCAAGGCCTTTCCCTGCGCGCGGGCGATGACGCGCTGCCGTTTGAAATCTCCGGCCTGACAATTCCCGAAGTCGGCAACGTAGAACTGGCACGCAATTCACAAGTCATCTTGTCCGCGCCTCTCCCGGAGGGCGACAGCCCCATCGTGATGTCGTGGACCTCGGAATACGGCCCCCTCGTTGTCCGCCAGCAAGGCATTGAAAATGGTTACACAGCCTATCTGATTGCAGGTGGTGAAACCGATCCGATTCCGCGCACAGGCGGCGATGACCAGACCGGAGGTCAGGCCTTTGTCGAATACATCGGTGTTGGCTTTGACCATATCATTCCGCTTGGTCTCGACCATATCCTGTTCGTCCTCGGCCTATTTTTCCTCGCCCTCAAAATGGGTCCGCTCCTTTGGCAAATCTCGGCCTTTACGCTGGCCCACACCGTCACGCTCGCGCTTGGATCGCTCGGCATCATCCGCATTTCACCCGATATCGTCGAACCGCTCATCGCGGCCTCGATCGTCTATGTAGGCGTTGAAAACGTGCTGTCGCGTGGCCTGACCCCGTGGCGACCCTTCATCGTGTTTGGGTTCGGCCTCCTCCATGGCCTCGGTTTTGCAAGTGTTCTCAGCGACTTCGGTCTTGGCGGGGCGCATTTCGTCCCCAAGCTGATCGGCTTTAACGTCGGCGTGGAAATCGGCCAACTCGCGGTGATCGCGGCGGCCTTCATCGCCTTGGGCATTCTGTTTGGAGGCCACGCGTGGTGGCGCCTGCGTATTGCAAGTCCGGTGTCCATCGCCATTGCGATGATCGCCACCTTCTGGGTCTTCGAGCGCACCGGCTTCCTTGATCCCGAAGGCACATTCGCCCCATTCGCCTTGCTGACCGAAGGCGGCTTTGCCCCGATCTGGACCGTCATCGCGGTGGCCGTCATCGCGGGCGCTCTGACCGTCGCTGTTCTTGCAGTTTCCGGGCTCGATGCACTGCGCGATGCGGCCGGGATCATCACATCCTTCGTGGCGTTCCTTGGCGTCGTGGCGACTTTTACGTCAGGCGCTTGGGTGCTGACTGCGGTCGTGATGGCGATCTGGATCCTCGCGCTGCGCCTGCAATCGCTTGGCGGACCTGAGGCGGACGCAATCGCATGACAAAGCCCGTCGCCCTTGTCACTGGTGCAGCCCGAGGTATCGGGCTCGCCACCACCCGGCTTTTCCTGAAAGAAGGCTGGCAGGTCGCGATGATCGACATCGACGGGCCCGAACTGCGAACGGCTGCCGCGCCCCTCGAAAACGTGCTGGCAATTGAGGGAGACGTGTCAGCCCCCACTTCGGTCGACGCGATCACCGCAAAGGTCACAAGTGATTTTGGTGGCATTAAAGCCTTGGTGAACAACGCCGGGCTCGCCGATTTTGGGCCCATCGAAGGCACGACTTTCGAGCGTTGGAAACATGTGATGGCCACAAACCTCGACGGGCCATTCCTGATGACGCAGGCCGCAACCCCTGCGCTCAAAGCTGCCAAAGGTGCAATCGTCAACATCGCCTCTATCTCGGGCCTGCGCGCGTCAACCCTGCGTATCGCCTACGGCACCTCAAAAGCCGCTGTCATCCAGCTGACCCTGCAACAAGCGGTTGAATTGGGCGAACATGGGGTTCGTGCAAACTGCGTAGCCCCCGGTCCCGTACGCACCAAACTCGCAATGGCCGTCCATACCCAGGACATAATTGACGCCTATCACGATGCCCTTCCGCTGAACCGATACGGCAGCGAAAATGAGATCGCCGAGGCAATCGTCTTCCTGTGCTCGGACCGGGCAAGCTTCATCACCGGACAGGTTCTCGCAGCCGATGGCGGCTTTGAGGCGACCGGAATAGGCCTGCCCGCCCTGCGCAAATAGTCGCGAATAGGCGGCAAATGACCGGCTGACCTTTCTCATTCCCCCCGAATCACTCCATGATAGTGCGTCTGCAGCATTTGCTTCGGACTTGGTGGGATAGTGATATGAGTAACCGTGCAGACCCGAATTTGGGCCGTGAGAAACCGTCCGGACGTGTGCGTCAGATGACGGTCTATGACCGACTCGAAGATGCGCGCAAGCGTCGGCAGGCGCTCTTCGCGGAACGCGGCGCGCCCGCCGCCAAACCCGCAACCGCACTCAAGGCCTCCAACGACACGACGCCACCGCGTCAAACCCCGGCCAAAGCAGAACCGCTTGCAGCAGACGTATCGGTCACTCGCGCGCCTGCCCCTTCTCCCAAACCACTGCCCGAGAGCAAATTCGCCCCGACGGCTCAACGGCCCCAAAAATCCTCGACCAAGGCCTATTGGGCGGGCCTTTTCCAGGCAATGGCTGCAATCGCGATCGTCGCTGTGCTTATTGCGATGTTCAGTTCGCGCGGCGAAACGCCCGAGAATCCCGCCGCCGCCACAGCTCTGGTTCAACCCGATGTCACGACCGTGCCGCTGACATCCCCAGAAACCGCAGCAGAAATCGAACCCCTCGTGGCATCCTTCTTGGTGCTGCGCGCAGGCCCCAAAGCACCGCTTGCGCCCCAACAGACCGCTGTTGATGCACGTATCGCCGCCTTGGTTAGCCCAACATTCGAAACACCTGTGGCACTGTTTACACCCGCCACGCCCGACGGTCCTCCGACAGAGTTGGATCAGTTTCCACCCTTCGAGCGCCCTGTGCCGCCGGTTGCCCTGCAACGCATCCCACCGGCGCGACCCGTTTCGGCAACGCCCGTCGCACTGTCCCAGCCAGAGCCCACGCCAGAACCAGAACCAGAACCAAGCCTCCCCTTCTTCGGAGACGTCACAAACGTGGTCCTCATGGTCCCTGCTTTTGTACCGCAAGCTCAGGCGGAAGAGACAATCTCTATCGCCGCGGCAAATGGTGTTCCCGTGGATCAAACGCGCCGCGCCAGCGTCTCGATCAGCCGTACCAATATACGCTACTATCACGCAGAAGACGCACAGGCGGCCATACAGCTCGCCGAAAGCCTTGGGGGTCAGGCACGGGATTTTACCAACTTCACCCCACCGCCAAATCCCGGTGTGATCGAAATCTGGATGGAAGGTCGCGGAGGCAACGCCTCGGCGTCACAAGGCTCCGCCACTTCGCGCGGAATCGAAGCCGACCTTCAGGCCCTTCGCGACAGCATCCAGCGCGCGCTCTTTATCGCGACAGGGAACTAGTCAACGCTCAAACCCACTTGGCGAGCGGCGGTAAACTCATCAAAACCGCGTTGGCATCGTGTCCGGTCTCCAGACCGAACTTGGTGCCGCGATCGTAGACAAGGTTATACTCTGCATACAGCCCGCGATGTTGCAGTTGGATGTCCTTGTCGGCGTCAGTCCAGACCGTGTCCCGGCGACGCTCGACCAGTGGTAGGTAAGCGCGCAGGAATGCCCGCCCCACATCCTGCGTAAACGCAAAGTCGCGGTCCCAGTCGCCAGTGTTCAAATCATCATAAAAAATACCGCCAACCCCGCGCGCACGCCCGCGATGCGGCACGTAAAAGTAGTCATCTGCCCACGCCTTCAAGCGGGGGTAAATGTCTTCTCCGTGCGGATCACAATGCGCTTTCTGGATGGTGTGAAAATCCGCCGTATCCTCGTCGTATTCGATGCAGGGGTTTAGATCGGACCCGCCCCCAAACCACCAGGCATGTGGGGTCCAGAACATCCGGGTATTCATATGAATTGAAGGCACATGCGGGTTTTGCATATGCGCAACAAGACTGATGCCGCTCGCCCAGAAACGCGGATCATCCGCCATGCCGGGAATACCCTTGCGGGACGCCATCGCATTCTGCGCTCGCTCACCCAGTTCGCCATAGACCGAAGACACGTTAACGCCGATCTTTTCAAACACGCGGCCGCCGCGCATCACGCTCATCAAGCCGCCACCGGCGTCCGATCCATCGCCAGACGACCTCTTGGTCGGTGTGACCTCGAACCGCCCCGCAGGATGATCGGCAAATGGTCCGCTGGTCTGGCTGTCTTCCAACGCCTCAAAGGCTGCAACAATGTCATCGCGCACGCTGCGAAACCAAGCGCTTGCGCGATTTTTCTGGCCTTCAATCTGGTCTGTCATAAGGTTTTTCCGGTAATATTCAGCGATTTCCGGCAATTTGGCACAGGTCTTTGGAAAGGCAAAGGGGCCGCGCGAAAAATTAGTGGGCAGGCGCATCCACGGCGTCAACCAAGGTTCGTCCGCCGTCCACTGTTAGAATTTGCCCGGTCATAAAGCCCGACCCGTTCGACGCAAGAAACTGAGCAACCTCAGCCAGCTCCGATGGCGCCGCGATTCGATTCAAAGGTGTCGAATCAATGATTTCTTCACGAAATTCTTCATGCTCCAGAATTGCACCTTTCAACGACGCACTCATTATCGACCCAAGAGCAATCGCATTCACCCGGATGCGGTGCGGCGCAAGCGCGACCGCCATCGACCGCGTCAACTGATCTACCGCCGCTGAACTGACGGAATAAGCCAAAAGGTTTGGCTGTGTGCGACGCGCGGCAATCGAAGACAGGTTAATGATCGAACCGACCGGCCCCTCGTCTTCGTCTTCAGACGCCTGTTTGATCATCCGCTTGGAGAAAACCTGACACAGCCGCAGCGACGTCATAAGGTTCTGATTAAGCAGTGTCGTCACTGCATCATCATCCGCGTTCAAAGGATCCGCCGCGATCATCTGACGCGAGCCATTGACCAAAATATCAACCCGATCGAACCGATCTATCGTCGCCGACAAAAGGTTCGCCACACTCAGTTTTTCGCGTAGATCACCGGCGAAGTATCCTGTTGTTCCCTGATCGTCGTCTTCGACCGAACCCAGCTCGCTCATCAAACGCTCTTCATCCATATCCGCGAACATCACATTCGCTCCTCGCGCCACGAAATGGCGCGCAATGGCCAGTCCGACCCCGTTCGCTGCCCCGGTGACAACGGCTGTTTTACCGGCAATTGAAAACGACATGGCTGGCTATCCTCTCGAACGGCGTTTCGGAGACGTGGCATGGAAGAGCTTGAAAGACGGGGTGTTGGCCATGGGCTGAACCTGATGAAAGACGTCCTCTAGCACCGTTTCGTAAGGCAAATGACGGTTGGCAACAAGCCACAGGTGGCCTTTCGGCACCAGCATGCCTGCCGCAGCGCGGATGAAATCCTGCCCTAACCGTGCATCAACTGACCGACCCTGATGAAACGGCGGGTTCATCACAACATGATCCACCGCGCCCGTTGCGCGATATGTCAACGCATCCGCCCAATGAAACGCCGCGCGCGGATCCGTGACGTTAAGTTTCGCAGCCTCAAGCGCAGCGTGATCCGCCTCAACCAGATCAACTCCGGTGACGCCTTCGCGCTGCAACACCGCGTCCGCAAGAAATCCCCACCCTGCCCCAAGATCGACCACACGGCCTTTCATCTTAGGCGGCAAAGCCTCGGCCAACGCGCGACTGCCAGGATCAACACCATCGGCAGAAAACACTCCGGCACCGGTATGAAAACGCCCCTCAACCATCGGCATTTCAACCGCGTGCCACTCTGACAGATTCGCATCACGCACCACAAATAACTTGCCGTGCGCCTTGGAAATCACCTCGCCCACATCACCGCGCCGTCGCATGTCGCGCAAATAGGAATCGACGCCATCGGTTTTTTGACCATCCACCACGATCGGCCCGTTCGTCGCCACCTGTGCGCGGGCCAGCATTGCGCGCGCTTCGGCCTTGGCACGTGGCAAACGGATCAGCGCGGCAGCGTATGGCCCCCCAATAGAGGTCGCCACCTGAAACCCCTGCTCTTCGAAATAATGGTGATCGGGATAGTGCCGCTGAATGATCTCAACGCGATCTTTCGGCAAATCCGAAAGATCATCGCCGCGCACGGGCCCAATCACGGCGACAAGACCGCCTTCAGGCACATCAAAGGCACCGCTTTCAAGCGCAAGGTGTAATCTGGATGCGTTCATGGGAATTCCGGGCGCAAACCGCGTCCTATTCCTTTTCCATCGTGCATTGCAGAGGGTGCTGATGACGGAGAGCAAAATCCATCACCTGCGTCACTTTCGTTTCTGCAACTTCAAACGAAAACACACCTACGACAGCCAAACCCTTCTTGTGAACGGTCAGCATAATCTCGAACGACTGCGCGTGGCTCAGCCCAAAAAACCGCTCCAATACGTGGACGACAAACTCCATCGGAGTATAATCGTCGTTCAAAAGCATCACCTTATAAAGCGGCGGCTTTTGGGTCTTGGGCTTGGTATCGGTCAGAACACCAGTGTCGTTGTCAGCGTCACCCGGCTTGTCCGTATCAGCCATCATATGCAATGTGCGGAGTATCACGCGGCCCCATTTCGGTCGTCTCGATCAGCAGCACAATATATGCGAAAGCTGCTCGGTGAAAAGGGGATGTCGATGGGAAAGACAAAGATATGCTGACGACGCTGTGTTTTGACGCCGATGATACGCTTTGGCACAACGAACGCTTCTTCCAGATGACCCAGGCGCATTTCGCGACGCTTCTGGTCGACTACGCCGGACATGACCATCTTGCCGACAGGTTGCTGGCGGCGGAAAAACGAAATCTTGGCCGCTATGGGTTCGGCATCAAAGGCTTTGTTTTATCGATGATCGAGACGGCCTTGGACGTCACCGAGAATCAGGTTCCCGGCCATGTTATCGCAGACATCATCGCCGCAGGTCACGACATGCTCGCCCACCCGATCGACCTCTTGCCCGGCGTCGCCGACACCATTGCCGAACTGGCGCCAAACTATCGGCTGATCCTGATTACCAAAGGTGATCTATTGGATCAGGAGCGGAAAATCGCGCAGTCTGGTCTGGGTGATCTTTTCGACGGCATCGAAATCGTCTCGGATAAGACAAGGGCTGCCTACGCCGAGATATTTTCGCGCCACGAGACCCGACCCTCGGACACGCTTATGGCCGGCAATTCAATGAAATCTGACGTTCTGCCCGCACTGGATGCAGGGGCGTGGGGCATCTACATCCCGCACGGCATCAGTTGGGAAATCGAAGCAGCAGAACCACCCCAAGGTCACCCAAAGTATCACGAGGCCGCCCAGTTTGCAGATCTGCCCAAAATCATCGCAGGCATTAACCACAGCATCTAGGCCTCTTTCATCTCTCAACCACACTATCTGGTAATTTCACTGCGTTTAGGGAAAAGCACCGAAAATTCATTATTTTCGGATTGAATGAGGCGTGCTAGTGTCCTGAAAAATCAGGGATCTGGCGCTTAAAGACCGGACCCAGAGGCAGTAAAAGGGCACTATCGTGGCGTATCCGCTTTTCGTCGGAGCCGTATTCCGGGCATTTTTGTGCGCGTGTTTGATCGCCGTCGTGCCAATTGCGGCATCGGCTGCGCCCTACGCGGCCATGGTTGTCGATGCACGGTCCGGCAAAGTTCTTCACTCCCGCAATGCAGACACGCAGCTTCATCCGGCGTCCCTAACCAAGATGATGACGCTTTACGTGGTTTTTGACGCCATCGAAAAAGGCGAACTCAGCCTCGACACCAAGATCCTGATTTCCCGCAAAGCCGCTGCCGAACCGCCCTCAAAGCTGGGTCTGAAAGCTGGTTCTCGCATCCAGCTGCGCTACCTCATTCGCGCGGCAGCGGTGAAATCTGCCAATGACGCCGCCACCGCATTAGGCGAAGCCGTTTCCGGCAGCGAAGCCGCCTTTGCCCGCCGCATGACCCGCATGGCCAAGGCCATGGGCATGAGCAAAACAACCTTCAAAAACGCCCACGGCCTGACAGAATCCGGGCATCTGTCGACGGCCCGCGACATGACCACGCTGGGCCGCCACCTGTTTTACGACTTCCCGGAATATTACAATTTGTTCTCCCGCAGATCGACAAGCGCCGGGATCAAGACCGTCAACAACACGAACCGTCGCCTCCTGGGGGCCTATCGCGGTGCCGACGGCATCAAGACCGGTTACACCCGGGCGGCCGGCTACAATCTTGTGGCCTCGGCTGAACGCGGAAACGAACGCGTCATCGCCACAGTCTTTGGTGGCCGCTCGACTGCATGGCGCAATGCCCGCGTCGCCGAATTACTTGATATGGGATTTGAGCGCGCGCCCACCCGCGTCGCCGTGCGCAAACCGTCACGTCCGATCCTGACGGCAGAGGGCGCAACCGGCACACCGGGCCGCGTTATTCGCTCCTCGGGCCTTGTCACAAGAACCCCCAGACCAAGACTGCGGCCCATCGAGCAGCCCGCAGAAGAAATCCTCATCGCGCTTCAGGATGGCATCGCGGACGCCCTTGCAACCGTCGTGGCGTCCGACGCGTCAACTGCCGCCATCGCCCCCCAGACGACGCCCAAAGCTGTCGCGGTACCTGTCCTGACCGCCAGTCTTGCAAGCGGTCTTGTCTCAGCGCCCCGCCCCCGCGCGCGCAACCTTGTCAGTTTGAACTCAAACGCGCCCGCGCCCGAAAGTGACACGGACGATCAGGTCGTCGTCACCCGCATGTCCACATCGGGTGGGCGGCACTGGGCCATCAACGTGGGGCGCTTCACTACCCGCCACGAAGCCGAGAAAATGCTCTTGCAAACCGCTCTGGTCGAGCTTGGAACGCTTGATGAGGCCCTGCGCAAGATCGTGCGAAGCTCGCAAGGGTTCGAGGCAAATTTCGTCGGATTGTCTGCCGAAACCGCCGAATTGGCCTGTCGTCGTCTGCTTGCGCAGAACGTCAACTGTCTGCCGGTCGGTCCTAGCTAGTCGCTCAGGCGCGCCCCGCATCCGCCGACAGCATCAACGCATCTACCCCCAGCGTGGCCAGCGCCGCCGTCCACTTGTCGACGTCCGCGCAGTCAAAAACAACTTCGCGCGACGCATCGCAGGTCAGCCAGCCGTTCTGCATTATCTCTGTTTCAAGCTGCCCCGGCCCCCAACCCGCATATCCAAGCGCCAAAAGCGCATCCGCAGGCCCCTCCCCTTTTGCAAGGCCTTCCAGGACATCCAACGTCGCCGTCATCCCAAAGCTCCCAGACACCTGCAGCGTAGAGCCCTCTGACGCATAATCCGCCGAATGCAGCACGAAGCCGCGCCCATGCTCAACCGGCCCGCCAAAATGCACCTGCACCTCGCGACGCACCGGAGTGCCGCCAATATCCAGTTGTTCCAGCAGTTTCGCGAAAGTCAGCGCTGGCGTCGGCTTGTTCACAATCAGGCCCATCGCTCCTTCCGCAGAATGCGCGCACATAAAGATCACGCTCTTGTCAAACCGCGGATCTCCCATGCCCGGCATAGCGATCAACAGCTTGCCTTCAAGTTGCGACGGGATGCTTGCGTCAGGATCAATCATCCCAAAAGGATGCGGCATCACGCCATGCGCCACAAGAGCAGCCATGTCACAGTCACAAACGATTACCGGAATGTGATTTCCAAAACCGCCTCGCGGCCCTTAATTCAAAGCCTTATGAAGATGACAACTCTCGCCGCCACGCTGATGGCCCTGTCTACCCCTCTCGCCGCGGTCGCGGGAGATGTTCCCGACGTGCTGGCCGATGTCCAGGTCCTGCCTGGATGGCGCGGCGAGGACGGCATCCACCGCGCGGCCTTCTCAATCCGCCTTGCGCCGGGATGGAAAACCTATTGGCGCACCCCTGGCGACGCAGGTATCCCCCCCGTTTTCGATTGGTCCGCCTCCCAGAACCTGTCCGGTGTCGGAGTATCTTTTCCGGTCCCTGACGTGTTTTACGAAAACGGAATGCGCTCAATCGGCTACGACGACGCCGTCATCCTGCCGCTGGCCTTGCGCGCCAATGACGCACAAACTGACATTCAGCTGACCGGCCGCATGACCATTGGTGTGTGCTACGATATCTGCGTTCCAGTCGAACTTTACTTCGACAGCATCCTGCCCGGCAGCGACACCAAACCGACCGCTGCCGTCACCCGCGCCATGGCCGATCGCCCCATGACGGCATCCGAAGCAGGCGTCGGCGCAATCACCTGCGAGATCGAACCGATCCGCGACGGACTGCGGATCACGGCCAATATGGCGGTTCCACCGATGAGCGACAAAGACGTCGCTGTGTTCGAACTTCCTGACCGGACAATCTGGATTTCCGAAGCCTCGATGGCACGCAGTGGAAACATTCTCGTTGCCAGCGCCGATATGGTCCCAAGCGACGCCAAACCGTTCCTTCTCGCCCGCGAGGATGTGCGGATCACCGTGATTGGCGGCGGTCAGGCCGTCGACATTCGAGGCTGCGACTAGGCCCGCAAGCGGCGGCCCAAACGTGCTGCCGCGACCGCCCATGTCGTCAGGGCAATCACCGCAACGCCTCCCACGAACATCAAGAATGCCAGAGCCAAAGAGGCACCGCCGCCCAAAAATGCGGGTGCTGTGCCGTTTACAATGACCGCGCCCATCGTCGCGGCGAACCATGCCGCCGACGCCATCGCAGTTGCCCCCAAAGCGACCTGCATGCCCGGTGCCCGCCCCGAAGATCCGCGCCGCGCCGCCCGCATCGTGCGCCCGAAATCATGCCCAATCGCCAAAAGCGCCGGAACAACCAGCAGCACAAGAACAAGGCCAAACCCAAGTCCATAGACAAGCGTGATAACTGTCGGTTTCAAAAACTGCGCCTGACTGGAGGTCTCATACAGCAAGGGCGCAAGTCCCAGCACTGTCGTGAGAGTCGTCAAAATAACGGGTCGCAACCGGTCCGCCGTTCCGTCGATGATCGCCGGAAATAACCCGCGCTCTTCCGCATATTCATCAATTGTCGTCACCAGAACAATGGAATCGTTGATCACAATGCCAACCATGCCGATCAATCCAACGACCGAGAACATCGACAGCGGCACCTCCCAGACATAATGCCCCCAGATCGTGCCAACCAGTCCAAACGGTATGATTGCCATCACAACCACAGGCCGCGACCAACTGCTGAACACCCAGGCGAGCGTCAGATAAATGCCCGCCAGACACAGGATCAGCCCGGTCAAAGCGTCTGACAAAAAGTTCCGCTCGTCTTCGGCCAATCCCGACATGAATGTCGATATGCCAAAGTCTTCCTGCAATTTTGGCAGGATCTCTTCTCGTATTTGCGTGGAAATCTCCTCGGCGCGGGCCGGATCATCCTCGGACAGATCCCCCGTCACAGACACTACGCGCAGACCGTTCTCCCGCCGAACGGTTGAAAATCCGGTGCGACTGTCGACCGTTACGATATCGGCCAACGGGACGTAGACACCCTCGCCCGGCGCCGCACTTCCGGTGCGCACCAACAACCGCTCAAGGAAATCGGCGGTCAATTCTCCCGATGGCAATTCCACCCGGATTGTCGCCGATCGCGGCCCGTCGGGGAAACTTGCAGCCTCGATCCCGTTCAGACGCGCGCGCAAAATCTGCCCAAGATCATCAATCGTCAGACCCAGCGCCTGTCCCTGTGGCGTCAACTCAAGAACCACCTCTTCCTTGTCATAGGTCAGATTGTCCTCAAGCGCCGAAACCTCCCCAAACTGGGCCAGCTGGGTCTTCAAAGCCTCAGCCGCTTCTTTCAGTTCGCTCGACGTTGCCCCGGATAGTTCGACATCAATCGCATCGCCGCCCGGACCGCCGCGCCAGCCGCGAAAGCTGATCGTTTCCAGCATCGGATGTTGCGGCATGGACTCCTGAAGCTCTGCCACGAAAGCAAAACTGGAATAGGGCCGCGCATCGGCTTCGATCAGTTCGATCGCAATTGATCCAAGCTGGTAGCTTTCCTTTGTCTCTTGCCCGGCCAACCCGCGCCCCGACGTGCCGCCAATCTCGGCAAGCGCATAGTCAATCGGGTTCGTGCCATGTTCGGCCTCATAGCGTGCGCCAACCTCATCCACTGTCATCTGAAGCCGACGCATGACCTCAAAGGTGTCTTGACGCGTCGCGCCCGGCACCATTGCAAAGTTACCGGTCACAGACCCTTGCTCCGGCGCGTTAAAAAACCGCCACTGAACATCACCGCGAATAAACAATACCGCCTGACTGGCCAAAACCAGGACCACGCCTGCAATCACCGGATACCGCGCCCAGATCACGCCCGCCATCAGGGGCCGGAACACAGTCTCGCGGAAAACCCGAAACCCCTTGTTCACCTGACGTGACGGCCAGTCATACCAATGATCTTTCGCCGCATGTGCCACCGCATGCCGCATATGGTTTGGCAGGATCAAAAAGCACTCGATCAGCGACGCGATCAGCACCACGATCACCGTAAACGGTATGTCCGAAATCAGGTCGCCGAACCTGCCGCCAATCGCAACAAGACCGAAAAACGCGATAATCGTTGTGACCGTCGCCGAAAACACCGGAGTGAACATCCGATTGGCTGCATTCTCGGCCGCCGTCGTTGGATCCTCGCCCAACCGACGCGCACGGAAATCCGCGTGCTCGCCCACCACAATCGCATCATCCACTACGATCCCAAGTGTGATAATCAGAGCAAACAGCGAAATCATATTCAGCGTCAAACCAAAGGCGTACATCATCGAAATCGCCGCGATCATCGCCACCGGAATACCCGCCGCCACCCAAAAGGCCGTCCGCGCATTCAGGAACAAAAACA
>JARFRG010000139.1 GCA_029287375.1 Boseongicola sp.
GGTCTATGATTTGCCGCTGAACGAGGTGGTGTTTGATTTCTACGACCGGCTGAAGTCTGTGACCAAGGGCTATGCGTCGTTTGATTACCAGATGATCGGTTATCGCGAGGACGCGCTGGTGAAGATGTCGATCCTTGTGAACGATGAGCCTGTGGATGCTCTTTCAATGATGGTGCATCGCGACCGCGCGGATATGCGGGGCCGGGCGATGGTGGAAAAGCTGAAAGAGCTGATCCCGCGCCACATGTTCAAAATCCCCATTCAGGCGGCGATTGGCGGTCGGGTGATCGCGCGTGAGACGTTGTCGGCGATGCGTAAAGACGTGACGGCGAAGTGTTACGGCGGGGATGCATCGCGGAAACGCAAGCTGTTGGACAAGCAGAAGGCGGGTAAGAAGAAGATGCGCCAGTTCGGCAAGGTCGAGATTCCGCAGGAAGCGTTCATTAATGCGCTGAAGATGGATAGTTAAGGCTGTTCGTTTAAGGCGTTGATGGAAGCGGTGGGCGGAGGTGCATTGCGAAGCAATGCGCGTGTCCACACCTTCGACAAATTAGAGCTGGATGCGCTTAAAATGGATGGGTGGCTATCTAGCTTGGGTATGGCGCAAGGCCTATCGGGCTAGCGGGCGTAGGCGACTTTTGGATGGTGATTTTCGATTGGCCTCCTGAGTAAGCATTATTTGATTTTGGGCATGGATGATGACCAGCTACTCAAGTGAGGAAGTTCGCAGAGGCCTAGTGAAGGAATTCGGCGAGGACGACGGGTTTCTCATTCATGTTCTCACAAACCGGACGTCGCAACTCGCTCTTGAATGGCGTTTCTTCTTATACTTTTTTTGTGGTTCAGAGAAACGTGTTCAGGTGCTCAAAGATGCGTCGCCTATCGTAGCACAAACCCTATCGAACTCACTTTGGGACAATGCGCTAACCACTATCCGTCGATTATCTGACGACACGCATAAGAGTGGAAACAGGAATGTCTCTCTTGGACACCTCGAACGAATTGCTGAAGAGGGGGGGGTGGATGAACTTCTAGGTCAGTTCGCGGAGCTTCAGACCACTGCAAGACCAATAAGGAAATACGTTGATAGATATATCGCACACGCTGACTACTCGACCTCCAAAGGCGATAAAATAGTTACTGTCACGAGACGTGAAACGACTGATGCGGTCAAAGGGATAGTATTCATAGTAACGCGATTTCATGAGTTAGTCCGAGACACCACGTATTGCTTGCTCCCTTTGACAACAGTCGCTGATGAACAACAGTTTTTGATGAGGCTCTATCAAGGCATTCGATTCGATGCGTCGGAGAAAGCTGAGCATCTGGCCTCTGCCAAGCTAGGCGTTGACCGCGAGAATTTCTATGATGACTTGCCGGATTGGATTTGGGATCCTGCGTTCAGAGATGATCCTTTCTGAACGCTTTCGAGATTTCGTAGTTAATACTTTAGCATTCCGGTTTGCCGGAACGTCCCCTCCCTTTTAAGCTCCGCGCATCCCTGGACAATCCGCACCCACCCCAAACTCCCCCCATTTCTGACATACATCAAGGCACCCACCCTGCCTTCCGCCTATACCCCCCAAGACCAAACACATGGAGGCCCACATGCTTTTCCTCACACTCATCATTCATATCCTTGTCGGCACAACGCTTGCCGGGTCGGCTATTATTGCTGCACTTACGCTTGGGTTTGACTCGGCGCAGTCGTTGATCATCTCTGGTGCGGTCGGGTTTTTGGTGGGGTTTCCGGTGTCCTGGTTTGTCGCCCGCGAAATTCGAGGGCGTGTGAAGTAGCGCTCGCGCCTGCACACATTCCTCCCAATTTCCGCCCAAACCTCACCACATTTCCATGCCAAGCTTCCCTCCTGTTAACCGAATTTTAGGGATGAAATTATGGAAATTATTTTTAACCTTACCCCCCTTGGATGGGCGGTGCTTACGCTTGGGTATGTGTCCGGCGTGGCGGTGATGTATAACCTGATGGTGCGCACGATGCGGCGCAATCGGACGGACTGAGACTTCGCGGTAGGTTTACGCCTGTCGCCGATACCGGGCCTTGGAAATGGACATGAACGCCGAAAGGCGGCACTCTCGACCTTATTGCAAGGAAGGGAGCAAAAAATGACACCAGAAATCAGGCAGTCCATCGTTCATGCCCGCAGTTCAGACTATCTCGCCACCATGCGCACAGTTCTATTCGCTTTTGCGGTGATTGGCGGGGTTCTTCATCTTGGGTCCGGGGAGTATTCGGCGCCTTTGATGGTGTTGACGCTGACGGTTACGGCCTATGGGATTTTGGGCGGGGGAACGGCCCTTGATGATCTCCATAACCTCAAATCAGACATGACCGACGAGACCAAGGCCACGGCCTATGGCACGGGCGTGATGGCGCGCGATATCCTTCGGTTGAAGCTGATCTCGTCGGTGTTGTTGGGCCTGACCGGGCTTGCGACGGTGATGGCGATTTTGATCTGAGGCGGACCTAGAACAGATCGCCGCCGCGGTCTTCAGCGATGGAGTCCGCGGCAACGGCACCGACGGCACCGACGGCGACAGGCACGCAGCCCGAGAGTGCGGTGACGCAGGCCAGGAGGGCGGCGGCGAGAGTGAGTTTGGTCATGCGGATGCTCCTTTTGGGGCGAGCTTGGCGGTCGCAGGCCCGCGGGGCAAGGCGTGATGGGCTTTGGGGGCCGTTTTTGCGCATTTCTACGGGGTTGATGGGGCGCGGCGGGCGTGATTCAATCGCGAGAGAGCAGCGGAGGCGGCGGGCGTGATCAGGCAATTTGGTATTCTGGCAGTGGCACTGTGGGGCGTGGGCGCGGCGGAAGCCGGGGAGCGGCTTGGTTGGTCACTGGCGATTTCAAACGATTCCATCGGGGATTTTACCGACCGTTGGCAGAGCTCGTCGATACAGTTTGGGGCCTATTACGGGCCTGCCTGGACGGGGGCGGCGCCGGAGGGGTTCGGCGAATTGCTGGAGTTCCGGTTTCGCACCGATATTTTGACACCTGCCGATCTTGAGGCCCCGGACCCCGCGGATCGCCGTCACGCGGGGGGTCTGGCGTTTGGTGTGCATTCTTACAGCGCGCGGTCGGGGTTCGAGGTGCGCGGCGGCGTTGATCTTGTGGTGGTGGGGCCGCAGACCGGGATGCTCGATTTGCAGCAGGAGTTGCACAAGGTGCTTGGGTTCACGGTGCCGACGTTGGATGATTTCCAGATTGAGGATACGGCGCGGATTGATCTGAGCGGCGAGGTCGGCCGGGTTTGGAATATGGGCGCGGCCCGCGTGCGGCCCTTTGTCGAGGCGCATGTGGGGTCCGAGGATTTTCTGCGAGCTGGGGTGGATGTGGTGATTGGTGATCTGGGGCGCGGCGATCAGATGGTCCGGGCCGTGACGACCGGACATCGGGTGCCTGCCGGTCTTGGAGGCGGCGATACGGGGTTCAGTGTTGTTCTGGGGGCCGATGTGGCGCGGGTTTTGGACAGTATCTACCTGCCCGAGAGCCTAGGATATGAGCTGACCCCGGTGCGCCAGCGTGTGCGTGCGGGCGTGCATTACGGAGCCGATCCCTGGGATGTGTTTTACGGGATCGCCTGGCTTGGCGAGGAGTTTTCCGCGCAGAACGAGGGGCAGTTTGTTGGCACCTTTCAAGTGGCCTGGCCGTTCTGACGCGCCGCGCATTTTGGCAAGCATTGACAGGGGGAATGGTGCGCTTTATGGAGCGGACTTCATTGGTGTTGGTGGCCCCCGCAAGGGGTTCCCTGTCAGGTCGCAAGGCCAGAGGACAACGCCCTTCATAGTTCCCTGCAGGGGGACGTCTTAAGAAGGAGATCAGTCGTGACCAAACGCACGTCTGCCAAGTACAAAATTGACCGCCGGATGGGTGAAAACATCTGGGGTCGTCCGAAATCACCCGTAAATCGCCGTGAGTACGGCCCCGGCCAGCACGGTCAGCGCCGTAAGGGCAAACTGTCGGACTTTGGTCTGCAGTTGCGTGCCAAGCAGAAGCTGAAGGGTTATTACGGCGATCTGACCGAAAAGCAGTTCAAGCGCATCTTCGCGGAAGCGGCGCGTGTGAAAGGTGACACCGGCGAGAACCTTGTGGGTCTGCTGGAGCGTCGTCTGGATGCGGTCGTTTACCGTGCAAAGTTCGTGGCGACCGTTTTTGCGGCGCGTCAGTTCGTGAACCACGGCCATGTTCTGGTCAACGGCAAGCGCGTCAACATTCCTTCGTACCGTGTGAAGGAAGGCGATTTGATTGAGGTCCGTGATCGGTCCAAGCAGTTGGCGTTTGTTCTTGAGGCGGCGCAGCTGCCCGAACGCGATGTTCCCGATTACATGGAAGTGGATCACTCGAAAATGAAGGTGACGTTCGTGCGCACTCCGGGTCTTGGCGATGTGCCGTATCCGGTCGTGATGGAACCGAACCTGGTTATCGAATATTACGCTCAGAACTAATCTGGTTCTTGGATGCAG
>JARFRG010000160.1 GCA_029287375.1 Boseongicola sp.
TCGGACTGACAACTGACGAAGTAAGCCAGCTGGCGTTTGAGATCAGCGCAAACGGTCGAGACCCGGCTGACGTTGCAAAAGAATGGGTGAACGCGAACACCGACCGCGACGACGGCTGGCTCGGACTCTAAAGATCGTTCAAGAAAGGGCGGTGCGACATTCACAGTCGCGCCGCCACTCCCCGAAGCTGCGCAGGATTTTCCCGTTATGACTGATGATACTGTCATCGAGATCTTCAACGTCTGGAAGATATTCGGAACTAACGCGCAAGCGGCGCTTTCCGCCATCCGCGAAAAGGGTTTAGGAAAGGCCGAAGTTCTGGCGCGAACAAATGGTATCTTTTGACCAAGGCCGACTTGCCCCTTGCGGGGCCTTCCATCCGAGCTGGCATCAACCAGACCATCATGTTGTCGCTTGCGATGGTGGTCGTCGCCTCTCTGATTGGTGCAAAGGGACTTGGCGAAGATGTGCTCGAGGCTCTGCAATACGCCAACGTCGGTCAGGCAATACTGGCCGGGTTCTCGATTTTGTTCTGTGCTATGATCCTTGATCGTATCGTCCAAGGCGGACGCAAATGACGCCAATCGTTTTCGTCCATGGTTTCTTGGGCGGCAGTCGGCAGTGGGCGGGCCAATCCGGTGCATTTTGCGAAACTGACGTCGTCACAGTGGACCTGCCGGGGTTTGGCGAGAACTGTCACCTTACGGCGTTGGACAGCATTGCAGCCTATGCAAAATGGGTTCTCGACGCGCTTAAATCACGCGAGATCACGCTGTTTCATCTGGTTGGTCATTCGATGGGCGGGATGGTCGCACAAGAAATCATGGTCCAGTCCCCGGAACGCGTAGAGAGCCTGGTTCTGTACGGGACAGGGTCCACCGGTGTCTTGCCGGGCCGATTTGAGACGATCAGCACGTCAAAGCGACGCGCGTGCGCAGACGGATCGCAGGTCACTGCAAGGCGCATCGCTGCGACATGGTTTCTTAAAACGACCGAGGCAAAGGCCTACGAGGACTGTGCGGCCATTGCTGAGAAGAGCAGTTTGCAGGCTATCTTTGCCGGACTCGATGCGATGCAGAACTGGAGCGGGACTGATCGCCTTCACGATATCCGCGCCCGGACGCTGGTTCTCTGGGGAGATCAAGACCGCACATATCCCTGGAGCCAAACCGAGTGTCTTTGGCGCTCCATTCCGGGCGCGGGCCTTGCCGTTATACCCGACTGCGCGCATGCTGCACATTTAGAAAAACCCATGTTTTTCAATAGTATAATCAAAGATTTTTTAGCAGTATCGCCGTAGTGACGTCTCGAGATAGGTGGGCAGAGCGCCAAACGGATGGCCCCGAGGCCGGACGTCGCCCCGAAATTCCGGATGCACCCAAAATTGACCAGAAAACTGCGAACATTCCAAATTGAATGATCACGTGGGGGCGTCTTGCCCCCTTCGACAACCTCAGTTTGCCGACCGCTGAAGCATTCCGAACAAATCGCGTGGATCATCGGGATCGGCGACCATGTCGAGGTTTTGGAATAGTCCGGTATCTTTCAGGCGATGGCGCACATATCGCAGGGCCGAAAAATCCTCGGTTGCGAAACCAACGCCGTCGAACAGAGTTATCTGTCGATCACTGACGCGCCCTTTGGCAGTGCCGTTGATGACCTGCCACAATTCCGTAACTGGAAAATCTTCCGGCATCTGCTGGATCTCACCTTCGATGCGAGTCTGCGGCGGATATTCGACAAAAACCGTGGCACGAGACAGAATATCTTTGTGCAGTTCCGTCTTGCCGGGGCAGTCGCCGCCAATCGCATTAATGTGGACGCCCGCGCCAACCATGTTGTCGCTCAGAATGGTGGCATATTGCTTGTCGGCCGTACATGTCGTGATGATCTGAGCGCCTTCGATTGCCTCTTCCGGGGATTTGCAAAACGTCAGATGGAGACCCTGATCTGCCAAGTTTCGCATCGCCTTTTCGGTCGCGGCAGCATCAATATCGTACAGACGCAGGTGGGTGATGCCGCAGATCGCTTTCATTGCGAGCGCTTGAAATTCCGACTGCGCGCCATTGCCGATCATTGCCATCGTTTGTGCGCCTTTGGGGGCGAGGTGCTTGGCGACCATAGCCGATGTTGCCGCGGTGCGCATAGCAGTCAGCACAGTCATTTCACTCAATAACACGGGGTAACCTGTATCGACAGCTGCCAGCAGGCCAAAGGCCGTGACGGTTTGCAGGCCTTCCTTGGTGTTGCTGGGGTGACCGTTCACATATTTGAAACCGTAGACTTCACCGTCTGACGTCGGCATCAGTTCGATCACACCTTCCTTGGAATGCGATGCAACACGAGGTGTCTTGTCAAACAATTCCCACCGGCGGAAATCTTCTTCGATATAATCAGCAAGTTCGCAAAGCATCGTCTCGATACCGATTTTCTGCACCAGCTTCATCATGTTTTCGACGCTGACAAACGGCACATATGCCAATTCTGATGGTTTCGGGGCTGTCATGATATTGTCTCCAAGTCCGTCAAAAAATTAATAGGCACGCGTTGGGCGGTCGAAAACACGACGCCCCAAAAGCGAGGCGGTCAAATCGACCATCAGCGAAGCGGTGCGGCCCCTTTCATCAAGAAAAGGATTTAGCTCAACGAGATCGAGCGACGTCGCAAGGCCGCTGTCACAGAGCATCTCCATGACAAGATGTGCCTCACGGAAAGTGGCGCCACCGGGAACAGTCGTTCCAACTGCGGGCGCGATTGCGGGGTCAAGAAAGTCGACGTCGAGAGAAACGTGTAGGAAGCCGTTCGCTGCCGCGACCGAAGTCAGGAACGCTGAGAGGGGCTTTGCGATTCCATGTTCGTCGATTGCCCGCATATCAACGGCCAACATTTCGCTTCCATCGAGCATGGCTTTTTCAGCTCGATCAACAGAGCGCAGGCCGATCATACAGATGCGAGAGGCAGGAACGACTTTGGGCATCGGTGGAAAAGCGTCGAAACCAGCCGCGCCAGCGATGTATCCAAGAGGCGTCCCGTGCAAGTTTCCCGAGTCTGTGGTTAGCGGCGTATGGAGATCAGTATGTGCATCCAGCCAGAGCACAAACAAAGGGCGTCCCTGCTCCTCTGCGTGCGCGGCTATACCGGCAACCGAGCCAAGGGACAACGAATGGTCGCCCCCCAAAAATATCGGAAAGCCCTCTTGAATGGCTTTTTGACCGGCAGCGGAAAGTGCCTCGGTCCAGGCAACGGTCTCGGACAACGAATGGACCAGATCGTTTTCACAGTGAACGTCGCGCTGGCGTGCAGGCGAGATGTTCCCAACATCCGAAACCCGATGGCCAAGCGCTGTTAGCGTCTCGGACAGTTGCGCCGTCCGGTAAGCGTCCGGACCCAT
>JARFRG010000148.1 GCA_029287375.1 Boseongicola sp.
TATCTTGGAGTATCTCGTTCATGGTCCCGTCTTAGCCCGGCTATCTTTCTAATAATATATATAAGATTCAAAGGATGATGTGATTGTAAGGCCTGTGGACACCGTGGATTATTTTGTTGTCCCAAGGCTTATCTACCTGTGAACAAATTGCTCGGGGTTATAGGCATCGAGCTGAGTGTGAAAATTAAAGGCATACTTTCAGAAGCTTAAGAGGCTCTGTCAGAAAAAAAGCTTGTTGATAAATCCGGGATAACATCCGCGAAGCAGTTTAGACCACAGGCTGTGAAAAGCCGTTGCTCACAGGGCATAGTTTTGTCCGAACACACCTCGGTCTTGCCAAAACGGTGGTTAGAATGCGACGAGGACTACATCCACAAATCCATCCCGCTGTTCACACACAGAGTTACACACTGATTTACGCACATGTCAGATTTGATCCTCGCCTCTTCGTCTGAGACCCGCGCATCGCTTTTGCGCAATGCCGGGCTTTTGATAGAGGCCGTGCCGGCACGTGTTGACGAGGACGCAATCAAGAACTCGCTGGTAGCAGAGGGCGCAAAGCCTCGGGATGTCGCTGATGCGCTGGCTGAGGCCAAGGCGCGAAAGATTGCGTCTAAAGGGGTCCAGGGGCTTGTTCTTGGTTGTGATCAGGTTTTGGATTTTGAGGGGCGGCTGATCTCGAAAACGGACGGCATTGACGATGCTGTCTCGCTTTTAAAAGACATGCGCGGAAAGCGGCACAGCTTGTTCTCTGCGGCGGTGATCTATGAGGGTGACAAACCTGTCTGGCGGCACGTTGGTCAGGTGCGGTTGATGATGCGCGATGCGACGGATGCCTATCTTGAAGAATATGCGATTCGGAACTGGGACAGTATTCGGCATTCGGTCGGGGGGTACAAACTTGAAGAAGAGGGCGTGCGCTTAATGTCGCGGATCGACGGGGATTACTTTACTGTTCTTGGGCTGCCTCTTGTTGAACTCTTGTCCTATCTGACTTTGCGCGGCACGTTGCAAAGATGACTGATACACGCATTCCCCTTGCAGGCGTCATCGGATCCCCGATTTCCCACTCAAAGTCGCCAAAGCTGCATGGCTATTGGCTTAATCGATATGGGTTACGTGGTCATTATGTGCCGATGGAGATTTTTGCGGACGATCTCGAAGAGACGTTGCGGGCTTTGCCGAAGGCCGGTTTTGTCGGCCTTAATGTAACGATACCGCATAAAGAACGTGTCTTGAACGTCGCTGATTTGGTGACGGACAGGGCCGCTTTGATGGGGGCAGCGAACACGCTGATTTTCCGTCGCGACGGCAGTATTCATGCGGACAACACAGATGGCTACGGATTTATTGAGAATCTACGGCAGGGCGCCCCACAATGGGCTGCAAACGCCGGACCGGTCGCGGTGATCGGAGCCGGTGGTGCCGCGCGAGCGGTGGTTGCTGCACTCATTGATTCAGGAGCGACCGAAATCCGTATCTCGAACCGCACAAAAACACGTGCAGAAGCGTTGCGCCAGGAGTTTGGGGTTAAAGTTCAGGTGGTCGACTGGGTGCAGGCTGGCAATATGTTGGAGGGGGCTGCCACAGTCGTGAATACGTCGTCTCTTGGTATGACCGGAAAGCCAGAAATGCGGATTCCTTTGGACGGGCTGTCGCCGGACGCGGTTGTAACCGACCTTGTCTATACACCGCTTGAAACGCGCCTTTTGGCGGAGGCCCGCAATATCGGCTGCACTACCGTTGATGGACTTGGGATGCTGCTTCATCAGGCGGCGCCCGGCTTTGAGCGTTGGTTTGGGGTTCGCCCAGAAGTCGATGAGGCAGCGCGGCAAGCGGTGTTGTCGTGACCCGACCTTTCGTCATTGGGCTTACGGGTTCAATTGGAATGGGAAAATCGACGACGGCGGAGATGTTCAAAGACGCGGGCGTCCCGGTCTGGAGCGCTGATGTCGCTGTTCATCGTCTGTATGGGACTGGTGGCGCGGCGGTTGGGCCAATTGGCAAAGTGTTTCCAGAGGTCATTGTTTCCGGTGAGGTCGACAGGTCGGCGCTTTCGGATGTTATAGCGAGGGACAAGACCGCGTTGTCGCGAATTGAGGCAGTGGTTCATCCTCTTGTTGCTGCCGACCGGTCGGATTTTACCGCCCATTCGCGGGCCGACATTGTCCTTGTTGACGTACCTTTGCTGTTTGAAACGGGGCTTGATCGAGAGGTTGATGCAGTTGTTGTGGTGTCGACCCAAGAGGACGAGCAGCGTCGCCGTGTGCTTGCGCGTCCGGGAATGACGCCGGAGAAGCTTGCAATTATTTTGGAAAAGCAGATGCCGGACGCTGAAAAGCGCGCGAAGGCAGACCATGTGATTGAAACCTCTTCGCTTGAGGTTGCCCGGCGCGGCGTTCATGATGTGCTGGAGCAAATCAGGGGCGGGCTGACCAATGCGTGAAATCGTTCTCGACACCGAAACAACCGGGTTTGACCCCAAGTCAGGAGACCGGATTGTAGAGATCGGGGCGGTCGAGCTTATGCGCCACATGCCGACCGGCAACACCTATCACCAATATATTAACCCCGAGCGATCCATGCCGGATGACGCATTTCAAGTGCACGGGTTGGGGGATGATTTTCTGCGCGATAAGCCGGTTTTTAAAGCTATAGCGCAAGATTTTGTGGACTTTATCGGAGATTCCAAGCTGGTAATCCACAACGCGGCTTTCGATATGAAGTTTCTGAATGCCGAGCTTGGCTGGCTTGGGATGCCCGAGCTTGTTTGGGAGCGGGCAATCGACACTTTGGCAATTGCGCGCAAGAAGTTCCCAGGCTCGCCGGCGTCCCTGGATGCTCTTTGCCGACGGTATGGAATTAATAATTCAGCGCGCACGCTACACGGTGCTCTTTTGGACAGTGAAATACTGGCCGAAGTCTATTTGGAGATGATTGGTGGGCGACAGCCTGACTTTGGGCTTTCGGAAAGCGAATCTCAACGCGAGACGACAGTGTCGGCGTCATCCGAGCGGGTCGGTCAAAGACCAATACCGTTGCCCCAGAGACTGACGGATGCTGAAAAGTCCGCCCATGACGCCTTTATCGGAGCCATGGGCGAAACGTCGGTTTGGTCGCGACTTAGCTGACCTTTGGGGCGTCCGCGGCGGCGGCTTGTGCCTGCTGCTTTTGCGCAATGGTCTGTCGATACAGCGCGATAAAGTCGATGTTATCAAGGTTGAGCGGTGGAAACCCGCCATCCCGGGTCATGTCCGAAACGATGCGGCGCACGAACGGGAATGTCATACGCGGACACTCGATCAGAAGGAACGGGTGCAGCTGTTCGTCCGGAATGTTGTCAATTTTAAAGATGCCGGAGTATTCGATCTCTAGAACAAACAGCGTTTCATCGCCGTTCTTGTTCTTGGATGTGATGTTGTACTTGGAGACAACTTCATATTGGCCTTCGCCACGCTTGCGGGCGTCGAGGGAAACCTGCACCTGAATGTCTGGCTGGACCTCGCCTTCGATCGGCTTTTGCGACAGAATGTTCTCAAAGGACAGATCGCGGATGAACTGTCCGAGGATCTTCATTTGTGGCGGCGTTGGCTGCGCAGGCGCTGCGCCGTTTTCGTTCTCGGCCATGGAATTCTCCGTTTGACGGTTTTTCAAATCGGACCCCCTCTATCAGAGCCTCAACGGACCCTCAATGGCGTGTCCAGCCAGAGGGGCCTTTTGGTTCGGGGGCATCGAGATCTTCGTATTCGGCGTCGATAATGCCATCATCCCGGGGCTGGGCGCGGGCACCATATTCGAAACTTTGCACATTTATTCTGGACCGGATGGCGCGGTAGACGCTTCCTCTGATTCCAGGGACAAGCAGCGCAAACCCGATCGCGTCGGTGAAAAACCCGGGAGTCAAAAGCAGCGCGCCTGAAAACAGGATCATTGCCCCATGGGCGAGCGGCTCGGTTGGATCGCTGAGCTCTTCGAATGACCCGCGGACCTGATTCATGACGGCGAGTCCCTGACTTCGGACAAGCGCCGTACCCAGAACAGCAGTCAGGATCACGATTGCGAGGGTGGCAAATAGGCCGATTGCTCCACCAATTTGAATAAACAGAGCAATCTCGATGAGCGGTACGATCAAAAACAGCAAAAACAGACGCATTTCATCCCTTTCGTCGCAGGTCCGCTGGTGGACGCGGACCCTTTAGCACCCTACATATGTGTCCTGAAGCGCCGAAACCCAAGCCCTCGCACCTTGAGAGAGAAAATGAGCTCATCCTTGATCCAACTTCTTGTCCTTGCCGGAATTGCTGTTTTCCTGATTTTGAGGCTTCGCAGTGTGCTAGGCACTCGCGAAGGATTTGAAAAGCCGCCGGTCGAAGGCCCCGCCCCATCCCGACGCGCAGGCCGCCCGGAGTTCGATGTCATCGAAGGCGGACCTGATCGCGATATTACAGACCATGTTGAAGACGGCTCAAGCAGCGCAAAAGCACTCGCTGCGATGAAAATGGCAGAACCTGGCTTTGGTGTAAGCACCTTTCTAGAGGGCGCGCGTGGCGCATATGAGATGATCCTCATGGCATTTGAGCGCGGCGATTTGTCTGAAGTCCGGGGGTTCCTGAGCGACGAGGTTGCCGAGACATTTCAGGACGTAATTGATCGTCGCGAGGCCGAAGGCCTGACGATTGAAGCCAGTTTTGTCGGTCTTCGAGAGATCGCGCTGAAGTCGGCGGAGTTTGATCGGTCCACATCCGATGGCGAGGTCACGGTCAAGTTTCTCGCTGAGCTGTCGTCAGTTGTGAAGAATGCAGAAGGCGAGATCGTCGAGGGCAATCCCAGTGAAATCAAGAGACAGCGGGATGTCTGGACGTTTGGTAGAAATATGGGATCGTCTGACCCCAACTGGCATCTCGTCGCGACTGGCGAGTGATACGAGCACTGGGAGCGGCGCTTGCGCTGTCGGCGATTGTGAGCGCTGCTGAGGCTGATATTCGACTATTGAGCTGGTCCGATTTGGATGGCTGGGCGCGCGACGATCATATCGTCGCGCGTTCTGTCTTTTTAGAGACATGTGCCGATATCAGGGGCGAGGAGTGGCGCAGCGCCTGTAGCGCAGCTTCTGCGGAGGGGTCTGCGCAGGCCTTTTTTGAGCGAGAGTTTCATCCAGTATTGGTGTCGGATGGAGCAGAGGCCCTTTTCACCGGATACTACGAACCCGAGCTGAAAGGGTCGCGGACGCAGGGCGGAATTTACCAGTACCCGCTTCATGCCCGTCCTGACAGCATGCCGGATGATCCATGGAAAACCCGCGAAGAGATTGAACGAACGGGAGTTCTTGCGGGCCGTGGTCTTGAGATTGCCTGGCTGGCGGATCCTGTCGAAAAATTCTTTTTGCAGATACAGGGGTCCGGGCGGATCAGGCTGAAAGACGGAAGTGTGATGCGTGTGGGGTTTGGTGGGCGGAACGGTCACACATACCGATCGGTGGGCCGAGAGATGATCCGCCTTGGTATCCTTGAGGAACATGAGGCGTCTGCTCAGCAGATCAAAGACTGGGTAAGGCTAAACCCGCAAAGCGGACTTAAGATACTTTGGCATAATCCGTCCTACATTTTCTTTCGCGAGATCGAGAAGTTGCCAGAAACAAAAGGACCGCTTGGCGCGATGAACAGGTCGCTTACAGCGGGTAGATCCGTTGCGGTAGATCCACGGTTTGTGCCGCTTGGCGCGCCGGTCTGGGTCGAAAAGAATGGGGCCGAACCGATGAAAAGACTGATGTTGGCGCAAGATACAGGGGCCGCAATAAAGGGCGCACAACGGGCTGACATATTTTATGGTTCTGGCGACAAGGCTGGCGAGATTGCAGGACGTGTGCGAGATCAAGGGCGGCTTGTGGTTTTGCTTCCGGTGAAACGGGCGCGGCAGTTGGCTGGGAATTGAGATATGAAACGGCGAAGTCCGCGGGGGCTGAATCCTGAAGAAAAGGACCTGTGGGATCGGGTTGCGCGGACGACCAGACCGTTGGAAGGGCGCAGTCCGAGCGGCGCGCTGATATCGCCTGTTTCGAAGGTTCCAGCGGCGGCAGCGCCGGAGAAAAAGGCATTTGCGCCTTTCGAGGTAGGCTCGAAAAGTGTTTCCAAGGTGCCGGCGTCCCGTACGTTACCGTCTGTTGGGTCAG
Source organism: Boseongicola sp. (assembly GCA_029287375.1). Lineage (GTDB taxonomy): Bacteria > Pseudomonadota > Alphaproteobacteria > Rhodobacterales > Rhodobacteraceae > Boseongicola. The sequence continues at coordinate 6,170 of JARFRG010000148.1, forward strand.
CTTTGGATGCTGCGCCGCTTCGTATGGATCAAAAGCAGTTTGGGCGAATGAAGCGCGGCAAGTCCAAACCGGAAGCCCGGATCGATCTACATGGAATGCGGATTTCGGAGGCGCACGGTGCGCTGAATGCCTTTATTCTTTCGTCTCTGGCGAAGGAAAGACGGCTGGTGCTGGTGATTACAGGCAAGGGCCGCATCTCCGATGATGACGGACCAATACCTGTGCGTCGCGGCGTGCTGCGCCATCAGGTCCCGGATTGGCTTTCGCGGCCACCGCTGAGTTCAGCCGTTCTGCAAGTGACCGAAGCGCATCAGCGCCACGGCGGCTCAGGCGCGTTCTATGTCTATTTGCGTCGGCGGTAGCGCCTTGGTTGCTCGTAGGATTGCGATCCACGCAAGAACGATGGCAGCGAAAAAATAGACGACAATTCCATGCATTTGATCAGGGAAGTCATAGCCGAGATCGATGAGAGCCCCGGAAATGCCTGGCCCGATAGCGGAGCCGAAGACCATGACGCTTGTAGAGACTGCTTTGATAGATCCGATGTGGCGGGTGCCGAAATATTCAGCCCAGAAAGTCGTGATGACGGTTGCCTGCAGGCCCATCCCCAATCCGAAAAAAGCGAAGGCAATGGCGGCGGCCGTCAACGTGCTGGCTGATGCCATTAAAAGAAAGCCGATGAGCCACGGAACAAGGTAGATACGCATAACCCGACCTGACCCGATGCGGTCAATTAGCTGGCCGGAAAACAATGTGGTTGCGACGGAGATAAGGGTCAGTAGCGGAATGAGTGCGAGGTAGTCGAGCAGTGGCCAGCCTTTTACATCTGCTATGTGAACTTGCTGGAAAAACAGTGCGGTCCCCCATGAGGGAGGACCGAGAAGCATTGGCAATATGAGCCAGAAAATCGGCGAACGCAGGACCTCGGGGCGGGTCCAGTGGCGGCCGTCCATTCCTGTGGATCTGGTTTCAGCGGCCAATGATTGCGGCGTGCGTTCGGACGCGAGAAGGCGTAGGATGATCGGGAACGTCGCAAGCATAGCGACCCCCGCCGACACCCAGATCCAGCGCCAGTCCATGATCACAAAAAGCCCGGCGACGATGACTGGCAGAGCGGCCTGTCCGAATGCGAAACCCATTGCTGAAATCGACAAGGCGAGACCGCGACGTGCAGCGAACCAGCGCGCCATTGAAACGGAGGCGAACTGGCTCATCATGCCCTGCCCTAGCAGCCGGAGGAGAAAGACGATGATGATAAGCCCGGTGAGCGTCGTGTTCGCCGCCATTGCCCAGCAAACAAGGGCAAGGCCAGGCATGACGACCCAGCATATTGCGCGTACCCGGTAGCGATCGGTCAGCGTCCCTGCCCAGAACATGAAGATTGCCGATGCGGTTGTCGACAGGGTGTAAATACCACCCCACTGGCCGTCAGTCAGGCTGTATGCGGCCATAATCTGTGCCGCGAAAAGGGCGATGAAATAGGTTTGCCCATAGGACGATGAGAATGTCAGCAGCATTCCGGCGGAAAGCTGGCTGCGGTTTTCGCGGAGGAATGACGCGAGGGACATTGCCATTGTTTCTGCCTGTTTTGGCGGAATGAAAAGACCGGAAATAGCAACGCTCGGTGTGTCGCATTTGCTCTTTTCTGAGTGGTGGGCGATTCGGCCTTAACAGGCAGGGAAAATGCGAAAAACACGACGTCGGTATAACGTCGGTATTGCGTCGGTATTTGGTCGGTGCAAGGCGAATGAGCGGCGGGGGTTAACGGTACGAACGGCCCGTTTGTGACCAAAGCGTTAAGAGCGCAACGCCGCAAGGCGTGGGCCAAAGACGTCGATTGCAAGGCCGGTCAAAACCAGGGCTGCGGCGATGAATTTCCACGTCTGCAGTGACTCACCGAGGATGAGGGCTGAGGAGAACATTCCGAACACGGGAACCAGAAGCGCAAAGGGTGTAACGGTGGCGGTCGGGTAGCGGCCGAGCAGGAAGCTCCAAAGTGAAAACCCAATCCACGTGCTGCCGTAAACGATGTAGGCGAGAGCCGCGATGCTGACGAGCCTGATATCGGACAAGGCCGTCAGGATCAGGTCCGGGCCTTCTATTATCAGGGACAGGACCACCAAGGGCGGCACTGTCGACAGACTTCCCCAGACCACTAGCGCGAGGGTGTTTACTGTGCCGATCTGTTTGGACAGAAGATTTGCGACACCCCATGACATGGCTGCGAGCATCACGAGCACGATGCCCGCTTGGGTGATGTCTCCGCCCCGCTGCGTTGCGACAAAGGCGACGCCGGAAAAGGCGAGGGTTGCGCCGGAGAGTTGGAAGAAGGACGGACGCTCACCAAGGACGACGACAGCCAACGCGATGGTGATGAAAACGTGGACTTGAAGCAGAAGGGAGGCAAGGCCTGCGGAGAGGCCCGCAAACATTGCGGCGAAGAGAAACCCAAAATGCCCGGCGAACATAAAGGTGCCGTAGGTCATGACCTTGAGGGCGGGTAGCTTTGGGGGCCGAATGAAGAAAATGGCGGGGATCGCGGCAAAGAAGAAACGAAGCACAGTTGCGAAGATCGGAGGAATGTCGCGCAGAAGGATGTCGATGGCGACGAAATTTGTGCCCCATATGGCGGCGACAAGAATAGCGGCAAAGATATGGGGGTGGGCCATTTTCAGTCACGATGCTGCGGAAGTCAGGTTTGCGGCGACAGTTGATCGAATGCGCCCGCGAGTAAAACGAATGTTTTTGTGGATGCGCATAAGGGATTTTGAAGTGACGCGCGGGTCGACGGCCTAGATTTCAAGAATGAGCGGGCAGTGATCTGAAACTTCCGGGGACATGACGACGTCGAATGATTGGATGTTGAGCTGTTCGTTCACCAACAAATAGTCTGCGAACCGACCCGGTTTTTCATAGAGCGAGTTGCGCGTCGTGGTGAAGCCGCGGGAGGTTACAAGATCCGTCAG
>JARFRG010000187.1 GCA_029287375.1 Boseongicola sp.
TGGCACGACGATTGGCATCACAAGTCCCGAAGGTACGATTGATCTGGCGGCAAAAGTGGCCCTGTTGCAGGGCGGTACGCGACTGGAAAGTTCGGCTGGCTATACCGTTGAAAGCGCCAATATCGTTGCGCGGTATGATGAAATTCGCGTGGCCACCGGCGGCGCGGTTGAAGCGACCGGGCCCGGAGGGCGAATAACAGCCGGGGCAATGGGGCTGGAGCGTAATGTTGCTGACGGCTCCTACGTTCTTGTTTTCAAAGACGGTGTTCGCCTGATATACGAACCACAACCTTAAGGAGCCGCCGCGCGTGACCCGTTTTCTGCTTATTCTCGCTGTAATTCTTGGCTTGCCTGCCGCTGTGGCCGCGCAAGGCACGTCCATTGCGCTTGCCACGGGCGCATTCAGCAGCGCCCTGCCGGTCGAGGTTTCGGCCGACGAGCTAAGTGTCGATCAAGGCACAGGCGAAGCAATTTTTGACGGCAATGTGCTTGTTGTGCAGGGCGATGTGAGGATGTCTGCGGGCAAAGTGGTGGTCGTATATGCAACGGACGGAACCAATTCAGCAAACGGAATTGCACGCCTCGTGGCATCGGGCGGCGTGACGTTTGTGACGACGACAGACGCCGCCGAAGCGCAGACGGCCGAGTATTCCATCGAAGGTGGCACCGTGACCTTGGCCGGGGACGTGTTGCTCACCCAGGGCCAAACGGCCATTTCAGGTGACAAGCTTGTGGTTGATCTGACGTCCGGCAGTGGCCGGATGGAAGGCCGGGTGCGCACCATTATTGGCCGAAGCAGCAACTGATGGCGCCCGAACTGTCAGTCGCCGAGGGCGATCAGGGTCTGAAGATCCGTCACCTTAGGAAATCATACCGCAAGCGCGTGGTGATCCGCGATGTGAGCCTTGATCTCAATCGCGGTGAAGTGGTTGCCCTTTTGGGGCCGAACGGGTCCGGGAAAACGACGTGTTTCTATTCGATCGCAGGACTGGTCATGCCGGACGGCGGGCAGGTACTGATCGACGGGCAAGACGTTTCGACCTTTCCGATGTATCGTCGCGCGAAACTCGGAATTGGATATCTTCCGCAAGAACGCTCTATTTTTCAAGGTCTTAACGTCGAAGACAACATCCTTGCGATCCTTGAGATTGTCGAAAAGGACCGGACGAAGCGGCGGGAACGGCTGGATGAGCTGCTGAATGAATTCTCGATTGCGCATTTGCGGCGCACGCCGGCGGTGGCGCTGTCGGGCGGGGAACGTCGACGCTGTGAGATTGCGCGCAGCCTTGCAGCGAACCCGAAATACCTGCTGCTGGACGAACCGTTTCCGGGCGTCGATCCGATTGCCGTCGGCGATATCCGAGACCTTGTGATCGAGCTGAAAGAGCGCGGGATCGGCGTTTTGATCACCGACCACAACGTCCGGGAAACGCTGGATATTGTGGATCGCGCCTATATTCTGCACGACGGTGTCGTCTTGATGAGCGGTACGCCCGAAGAAGTTGTTGCGGACGAGAAAGTAAAACGCGTTTACCTTGGCGACAGCTTCCGAATTGTCTGAAAGAGGCAATCCAACCATTGACTTCGAACCCAGAAATGGCCCCAAATGGGGGCAATGACGGACCAAATGTCCATGAGCGACTGCCCGATAATGCCTCCGAAACCACGGACGGCACTGGCTTTATTCCAACCATTAATAACCTGTTAAAACCCCTCACGTAGGGGTTAAGGCATCCTTAAACCGTCCAAAGGGAGACCCGTATGCGCTATCAGATTACCGGCAAGCAAATTGACATTGGTGAGGCCCTTCAAACCCATGTGAAGGACAATATGGCCGAGGTTTTCGAGAAATACGCCGGTCGCCCGACGGATGCCCTGGTCGTTTTTTCCCGCGATGCGCACGAATATGTCTGCGAAGCCACCGTGCATCTGTCTACCGGGCTGACGGCACAAGCCAAGGCGCATGCCACTGAAATATATGCCTCTTTTGACGGCTGCTCTGAGAAAATGGAAAAGCAACTGCGGCGGTACAAGCGTCGACTTAAGGATCACCACAAAGATCGGACGTCTCCGGTTGAATTAATGCAAGGGGCCTCGTATATCCTCGCCGCATCGACCGAAACGGAAGAATCGGAACCCGAGACCCTGACGCCGATGATCATAGCCGAGATGGAGGCGAACATTCCGTCGCTGTCTGTTGGCGAAGCTGTGATGCAAATGGAATTGGCAGGCGCCCCGGTTTTGGTGTTTCGCAACGAAAAGCAGGATGCGGGTGTGAACATCGTTTACCGCCGCGACGACGGGAACATCGGCTGGATCGACCCGAACTAGAGAAACGTAAGCTGGGCTTCTTTATAGCGCCCCAGAGGATACGAAAAGTGATGGATCTGGCTACGATTTTGCGCCCTGAAGCGGTCAAAGCGCTTCATGGCGTGACCAGCAAGAAGCGTCTGTTTCATGAGCTGGCAGAAGTTGGCAGCACCGTTGGTGGTCTGAACGTCACGGACGTCAGCGCGGCCTTACAGGAGCGTGAAAATCTTGGGCCAACCGGCGTGGGGCATGGCATTGCCTTGCCACACGCGCGGCTGCCCAGCGTCGACAGTGTCATGGGTTTGTTTATCCGGTTGGAAAAACCGATGGATTTCGGGTCAGTAGATCGCCAGCCGGTCGACCTGGTATTTGCGCTTTTGGCACCCGAGGATGCGGGCGTTGAGCATCTGAAGGCTCTGGCCCTGGTTTCGCGCACGATGCGTGACAGCAGTTTGTGCGCAAAATTGCGCGCGAACGCCGATCCGGCCACTCTGCATACGATTTTGACAGAAACGCAGAATGTTCAGGCGGCCTGAGACGGCGTCCAGCGGTCAAATCCGAACATCATGAAATCACGCTGATAGGCCGCGCGTATAGCGGCGTCGATGGCGTCGTTTTGCACATCGGCGAGGGCGAACGGCAGGTCTGTTGCAAAACGGTGCGGCGGCGATTGCAGCGCCTCGACGCCGACTTCGCGCGCCAAATCGCGCAGACCGGGGCCAAGCGTGTCTTCACGAATGACCCGATCCGGGACGGCAAATTCGGCAATCGCGTGAAGAAGTGTCGCCTGACTTGCCCAGCTGTTGTCGACCCGAAGCGACGTTTGCCCACCCAGATTGCCCTTGAGAAAGACGAGGAATGCCAGAAACGCGCCTTGGTGCGCCGCAAGCGTCCATGCTGCATCTGGTCCCTGCGGCGGGAAAGGCACATCGTACCGTTCGATCAGAGCCGCGCGCAGATCGGCGTAGGATTCATGTTCGGGCGTCAGCAGATACCGGCAGAACGCGTCATAGGCACGCGGCAGGGGGTGGCGCACCACGGTAAATCCGCGATGTCCGGGATGCTGCCGTTTCCACCGTCGCAGATCGTGCTGGGTGAGACCCGAAAGCAACGCCCCCTCTGGATCAACCGATGTCAGCCAGTCTGGCACGGGATCCTGACCTGCGCCACGGATCGGCATATAAACAAGCGCAGTGGTTTCGCAGGCACGAAAAAATTTTAGGCCCGGGCCTCGCTCCGGTTCGCGCTGTGGTGCCTGGCCGATATCGGGCGTGCTGAGGCGGTTGAGAAGGTCTTCGGCCTCACCCGGATTGGTGAGGCGATCAGCCAGCGGTCCGGGGTTTTGCACTTTGGCGCGTACACGACCCAATTCTTGAGGCACCGTCAGCCCAAGGAACTGGCCCAGCCCCGCGATGACATCAGCGTCGGACAGATCATCATAGTCGATGTGAAACGCCGCCTGCCCGGTGACCTGAAGTCCGCGTGATACCTTTGATTGAAACGCCGACAAACTGTCCAGAAATTCCGCAAATTCGCGGCCGTCGAACTGGACCTTTGCGGCACGCGCTGTGGTCAAATCCCCAAGCCACCATTGTCCGGTTTTGCGCGCAACCTTAAGCGACACGTAGCTTTCGATAGGGCGGCGGCTTAGCACAATTTTCGCGGCCAACGGATCGTTCAGTACATGATCGATGACGCGGGGATCATGATCGTAAAACAATCGGAAGCCGGGCAGGCCATCGTCGGTTTCCTGCATGGCCTCGATGACACGCAGGGGGTCACTTTCGCGGGCGGACAGGGACAATCCGAATTGCGCCATCTGGTTCGGTCGGCCAAAGAAATGCGGATTGAATAATTCGCCATAGGCAGAGATTTCCGGGAAGGCTGCGAGGTGTTCTTCGAGCAGATTTGACCCTGTACGCATCCCGCCAAGAACGACCCAATAGCGGAATTTCCGGTTTGGCATTCTAGCCACGCTCTTGTGCGCTTAGGCGGACTTGCGGTCGCGTCTCGGCAAAAACCGGGCCTGCGGTGTGTGGGTTCATCCCCATATTGCGCAGGTCCTGCAAGAAGGCGACCAAACCGCCCATATCGCGCAGGCCGGGCATCACCGTCAAAGCGTTTGCGCCGGGTACAGAGTGATCGTTCAGCACGGCACGCAAGGGCGCGGCAGGGGTCTCGACGACTTCGGCGAGGTTCCAGATCTGGACGCGAGCGCGGGTGCGGCGTTCGCGCAAAAGCTCGAGAAATCGCACCTCGCGTTGCTGAAGTCGTGCGGCCTGGCGTCTGAGAACCTGCGCAGGCTGCCCGGTGCGCATCAAGGGAAGCGCCCATGTCCCGCTGATGACGGCGATGGTCGCATGGGCATCACGGGCGAGAAAATCGGTGATGGCCTGCTGGTCGCGCGCAGCAAACAGGAACGTCTGATAGTCGGGCGTCGTGGTACGAAGAAGGTTGGCCAGGAAGGCGTCCGGATTGTAGTCGCGCAGACGCGGGGCTGCGGTGAGTCCTCCGGCGAAATCGCGCGAGACGTCGCTGAATTCTACACCCTCGGGCGCAAAAAGATGGCCATGGGTCGTCGCGCCCAGCGCTTTGGCGGTCCAGGACGGAAAGTCGCGATAGATTTCGTCAAACCCGTGGAATACCGCATAAGGAGCGGCGGTGCCTGCGCCCTCAAAGCGTTCGTTCGGGAACCGCCCGGTCATATTCAGACCCGCCCGACCCCGTGTCCGCCGGGTGATCGCTGCATCAAAGGTGCGGTCCACATCGGTCGCGCGTGGGGTTGCGGGTTGTTGGACAGGCAACCCCCCAAGGAACGCGCCATAGAGTTTGCGTGACCCCGGCCAGATCTTGCGGACAAAGAACGCCGGAGCGGTTTGCAGCATCGCCAGATGGTCATCGTAAAACAGGTGCGGTTTGCCCTGAAAGTCAAACTTTGACAGCGTCAGCGAGCGGCTTTCAATCTTTCGGGCATGGCGGCGCACAAGTGTCGCGTAATAGCCTTCGTCGGGGATCCAGACGCGCGAGAAATAGCGGTCATAAGACGGTCCGTTCGGGTCGGCGAGGATGCGTTCCAGCGTTTCGCGCGTCAGGCACCACCATTGCGATCCCATGTGTGGGGTCAGACCCTCGGGCGCGCGGCGCGCACGGCCAAGGCGACGCTGGACTTCAACCCAAATGTCGAAAAGGCGGCGCTGGCGTTTCCACGCAAACGGAAAGGTCAGGGTAAAGCGTTCTTCGCTGAGACCGCCTTTTGTCCATGTGACGTCTTTGGTCGTGACGCTTTCAATAAAGTCGGTATCGGGATGCGCGTCCAGATAAGCGACCAGTTCAGGCACGGGTCGGATTGGCAGGCAAGCCCCAGAGATCAGCTGCACGTGCCGCACCATCGGCGCACGGGCGAGCAAATAGGCACTGGCGCTGCGGCTGGCCTCGACAAGCGACCAAGTCCCCCAGTCGCAGGCAATGCGGGGTGCCAAATGGATATTCGCGACGCCCGAAACACGCGCCACAAGGTCAAAGAACGCGGCATCACTGGTACGTTTGTCTACGTGAATGACCACCGGGCAACCCTGTTCGGCAAGGTGGCGTGCAACATCGGCGGCGCGGTCGAGGGCGGCGTGGGCCATCATAACAAAGCCAACGCTCATGCCCAATTACCCTTTGACATAAGGCCAAGCGTTTCAAGCCGTTGCCAGCCGTCGAAGCGTTCTGAATGTGGTGTCCAAGCCCGTCTTCGCCCGCGTCCTTGCGGTAGTAGGCGTCATATTCGCGCCCGCGGGCAAAGTGCTGCCGGCGTGTGACTTCTTCGGCGGCTTTGTCCTCGAGCGTGTCGAGAAATTTCGCGTGCAAAAGGCATCCCGTAGCCTTTTCGCCCCCAGCTTCGTCATAGACCCGGTTCAGGCCGCGCGGCAGCAGCATGTGGGTGGAACTGACATAGGTGAACTTGCGGTCCCATTTCACCAGGGGAATTTTGTTCAGCGAGGGTGCCTCGTGGGGCGCATCCTCAAAATAGGCGCGGGCGCGCGGACCACCCTGGATCCAGAGGTTGCCGTACTTGTGGTTTTTGGTGATCGTGTAATTTGCGGCATCGAACCACGGTGCCTGTTCAAAAGGATTGTCGCCCTCGCGGTACGTTTGCGCCGACAAAGGGCCGCGCGGATAGAGATCGAGCAAGAGCGTGCCAAAGGTACGGATATCGGACTGATCAAGCCACCCACACAATGCGGGGAGCGGGCGCGTGTCACAAAACGGATAGACGAGGAATTCGTCGGGATCGAGCGTCAGTGTCCAGTGGCCATGCCCGTAGCGAAATTTGAGCCAGTTCAGCCAATCCGTGCCAAACCGGCTTTCGCGGTACCACGCATCGGTATGCCACAGCGACACATCGGGTTGGTCCGCCAGATATTCGGCCCCGCCATCGGTCGAGCCGTTGTCCACGAACAGGAAATGATCGACCCCAAGGGCGCGGTAATAGTCGAGGAAATACGGCAGACGGGGTTTTTCGTTGCGGATCGTCAGAAAGGCAAGAATGGCGTCCGGGCCGATCTGCGCCGTGCGATTGGCAACCGGCGTCAGTTCACGACGCTTGCGAATAGCGCGGATTTGCCGTTTCCGGCGTTCGATCCTGAATTTTAGTGCGGTAAAAATCCCCACGCGCCCTGCCCGACTTTAGACGCCAGAACCCGTTTTGGGACGCAGCGCTTAATCCAATAGTTCGAAGACACGATCGAAGTGTTTTTCCCACGTCGGCAGCCCATAAGCGAGCAGTTCAGCGCGGCGTTTTGCACGTTGCGCCAGGTCTTCGGTGGCCAATCCCCGTATGGCCTGAAACCACTGATACATATCGGCCGGATCTGCGTAAATAGGCATGTCGCCCAGAAACAACTCTACCGTGCGCAATGGCGCAGAAATCGACGGAATACCCAGCGCTGTCGCTTCGAACGGCGGCAAACCGAAACCCTCGACGTGGCTTGGGAACAACAGCGCAGTTGCCCCGGCAAGTTGCGATTTCATTTCCTTGTCGGGCAGCGATCCAAGTTCGAAGACCGTGCGACCCATATGCGGGGAGTTGTCGAGCCAGTCGAAAACCGCAGGATTTTTCCATCCGCGCGCGCCGATAATGCGCAACTCGGGGATGCGGTCGTCCTCCATTTTGCGATGCATCCGGTCCCAGATATCCAGCAAAAGCTGGTGGTTCTTGCGCGGTTCGATCGTGCCAAGAACCACGAAATACGGCTTGTCGGACTTGGCGACGGTTGCCGGCTGCCCGCCAACATCGATACCCAATGGCGACACGGTCACAGGAACACGGTGGCCTGTGCCGATCATGCGTTTTTCGATGTTTTCGCGCACCTCGTCCGAAGGCACGATAATGTGGTTGGCATAGTTGATCGTCGCGGTGAGACGTTCGATATACTTCGCGCGGCTTGCTTCGGTCTGGTATTCCGGGAAATCGACGGGGATCGTGTCGTGGATCATCACGATCTTGCGGTTGTCCGGCATCTCCATCATCGCACGGAAGGTCTGCGAATTCAGATTGGTGTGTCCGACGTTGATATAGGCAAGCCCGTTCGGCATCCGCCACATGATCTTTCGGATCGACAAGCTGGACGACCGCGAGGACGCAATGGCGCGGATTGTCGACGCAAGATCGGCGCCATCGAGATCATTTCGGTCGAGATAATCCGGCAGGCGCGGCAGGCGGTCCGGCTCGAACATCAGGAAGCCGCGCGGCGTACGGATCAGCGCCCATCCGCCACGGCGAATGGTTTCTTCGAGATACGCGCGTTCGACCCGATCAATCCCGGTTGCGGCCCGAGGGCCCAGTCTTGAAAAGGTCCTGCTAAGATCAAGGACGGGAGTAGCCACGTTTTAAGCGCCTATAGCGTTTTGGTTTCTAATTCTTTGTACTACTCGGCCGCGCGGATCAATGGAGAGATCTCACGCAGGTATGCCGCAAACTCGTCCTGCAACTCGGCTCTGGCAAGGGCAAAACTGACAGTTGCCTGAAGAAACCCTGCTTTAGAGCCACAATCGAACCGCTGACCCTCGAATTTAAGGGCATGGACCTTGCGATTGGCCGTCATTTCGCAGGCGATCGCGTCGGTCAACTGAATTTCGCCGCCCGCGCCGGATTGCTGGCGGTTCAGCGTTTCCAGCACATCGGGGGTCAGGATATAGCGACCGATCACCGCAAGGTTCGACGGCGCGTCCTGGACTTCAGGCTTTTCGACCATCCCGCGCACAGAAACGAGCGGTCCGCTTTCGCCGTTAATATCTAGAATGCCGTAAGACGATGTCTGTTCGCGCGGAACCTCCATCGCGGCGACCATACTGCCGCCGGTTTCCTGATACGCCTCGACCATTTGTTTCAAACACGGTTTTTCGGCTGAAATAACATCGTCCGGCAGGATCACAGCAAAAGGTTCGTCACCGATCAGACGGCGGGCGCACCAGACGGCATGGCCAAGACCCATGGCTTTGTGCTGACGGATATAGGCAATCGCGCCGCTTTCCATATTGGTCGATTTCAGCGTCTCCAACAGGTCAGTCTTGCCTGATTCCAGAAGTGACGCCTCAAGCTGCGGTGCATGATCAAAGTAATCCTCGAGCGCGTTCTTGCCCCGCGAGGTGACAAAAATGAACTCGGTGATGCCGGCGGCGCGCGCTTCGTCGATCGCATATTGGATCAGCGGGCGATCAACCAGCGTCATGATTTCTTTGGGGACAGATTTTGTTGCAGGAAGGAAGCGTGTTCCCATTCCGGCGACGGGGAAAACTGCTTTGGTTACTCGTCTATTCAACTGTGACACTCAGACCTCTTACGGGCTTTAAGGGCCGACGGGACGCCCCATACAACCCAACATTACGATACAGGGTGTTCAACATCCCCACCGTACCCTGCGAGGGGTTAATTTTCACCGATCCCCCGTTGCATTGCAACTCGACGCATTTCTTCTTCAAAGCGTTGGGCAAATC
>JARFRG010000220.1 GCA_029287375.1 Boseongicola sp.
TTCACCGTTTCCTCATACTCGGCCTCGGGGTCGCTGTCCCAGACCACACCGCCGCCTGCCTGTACGTACAAGGTCTCGTCCTTCAACACAGCCGTGCGCAAGGCGATACACATGTCCATATCGCCCCCTGCCGAAAAGTACCCGACGCCACCGCCGTAGACACCGCGTTTCTCCGGCTCCAGTTCGTCGATAATTTCCATCGCCCGCACCTTGGGCGCGCCGGAAACAGTGCCTGCGGGCAGACCCGCCAACAACGCGGACAAAGCGTCTTCGTCCTCGCGCAATTCCCCGACCACGTTCGACACGATATGCATCACATGCGAATAATGTTCCACGATGAACTCTTCAGTCGGACGCACTGTGCCTATCTTCGCCACGCGCCCCACATCGTTGCGGCCCAGATCGAGCAGCATCAAATGCTCGGCCAGCTCTTTCTCGTCGCTGATCAGATCTGCCTCAAAGGCGCGATCTTCCTCTGGCGTCGCGCCGCGCGGGCGCGTCCCCGCTATCGGGCGCACTGTCACTTCGCCATCAAAGACGCGCACCAGAATTTCGGGGCTGGCCCCGATGACCTGAAAGCCTCCAAAATCGAAATGGAACATGAACGGTGACGGGTTCGTGCGCCGCAAAGACCGGTACAAAGAAAATGGAGCCAAAGGAAACGGCTGTGACCAACGCTGCGACGGCACGACCTGAAAAATATCACCCGCCTGAATATAGTCGCGCGCCTTTTCGACAGCGGCCAGATAATCCGCCTTGGCGAAGTTCGACACTGGTTCGGGTGCGACAAACTCTTCGCCCAACCCGCGATCCCCACCGGGCAGGGCGCGCTCCATATCGCGCACCGCATCCATCACGCGTTCCGCCGCCTGCGCATAGGCCGCGCGTGCGTTTTGACCCGACGACACCCAAGCAGGAGCGCAGACAATTACCTCGCCCTTCACACCGTCAAGGACCGCCACGACCGAGGGGCGCAACAAAATAGCATCCGGCACCCCCAAAACATCCTCATTGATGTTCGGCAAATGCTCGACCAACCGGATCATGTCGTATCCAAGATACCCAAAAAGCCCGGCACTGGCTGCCGGCAGCTCCGCCGGCAACGCTATCCGGCTTTCTGCAATCAATGCCCGCAGCGACGTCAAAGGCGCTTCGGATTCGTCCACAAAGGCAGTGCGATCAAAACGCGCGTTCCGATTTAGCCGGGCCGATGTGCCATGACATTCCCAGATCAGATCGGGTTTCATACCGATGATTGAATAGCGCCCGCGCACTTCGCCGCCGGTCACCGATTCAAGCACAAACGCATCCGCACTTGCGCCCGTCAACTTGAGCATCAACGACACCGGTGTATCAAGATCCGCCGCCAGTCGCGTGTAAACCAACTGGTTTTCACCTGCGTCATAGCTTTGGGCGAACGCCTCAAAGGAGGGTAACAGACTCATCAGGGTGCGCTGGATGTCACCGCGGTGATTGCGGCTTGGTTGATGCTGACCTCGGTTTCGGCCAAGACAGCTTGCGTAAAGGCCGTCAAAAGGCTTTGCGACAACTCGCGCGCCGTCTCTTGACCAAACTGCGCCAAAACCAACTGCGCCTCGGGCGTGGTGGCATCCGGTGCATTGATCGCATCCAGTCGCACAAGCCAAGCCTCGCCCGCTTCAGACAAAACCCGAACCTCGCCATTGTCCATATCAAACACCTGATCGGTGAACGTCGGAGGCGTTCCACTCACGAAACCCGATCGCTCCAATCCTCGCTCGGTTTCAAGGGCCAATCCTAATCCAGCCATTTCGGCGCCGCCCTCAAGCCGCGCCGCAAGACTGTCCGCCTGTGCGGTCAATGCCGCCTCGCTTTCGGCCTGTTCCCAAGCCGTGACAACGTCGCCCCGCACGGTTTCAAAGGGCAGCAATTCGGACGGACGTATTTCCTCAAGGGTCAGAACAAAAATCCCGCCATCGTCAAGCTCGACCACTTCCGCAAACGCTCCGATCTGTACCGTTGCAGCCGCCGCCCGAAAGGCATCATAGGCGGCAATGCCATCGGTCACATCATCGCGCCACTCGATCCGCCCTGTTTGCATGTCGGTCCGTTCGGCAAGTTGCTGGACGCTTGCGCCACCCGCTATCAAATCCTCGATCTGCGCCTGGCTTTCCAAGATGATCCGCCGCGCACGGTCTGCAGCGGCTTCGTCCTCCAATTCAGCGCGCGCTTCGTCAAAGGTCGTTTCCTGCGCGCTTAGGATCGCGTTCATTCGAAACAACGCCGGGCCAAGCGACGAGGGCAGGGGGCCGATTACGGTGGGTTCCTCAAGCGCAAAAAGCGCCTCGCCAGCGGCACCCAGATCACCGGGTTCCAACTCGCCCATGTCCACATCGTCCAGCGTCAATCCACGCTCTTCGACAAGTTCATCAAACGTAACTTCACCCGCATCAAGTCGGGCTTTGGCCGCGACTGCCTCGGCTTCAGTCGCAAAGACCAGACGCTCTGCAAGTCGCCGCTCTGGCTGGACGTATTGGTTGATGCGCGCGTCGTACAATGTGCGCAACTGATCGTCGTCCACAACAATATCACCGACGATCATATCCGGCGTCAGCCATGCATAGTCGATAACGCGCGTCTCGCTTTGCGTGAATGGTTCAGGATTTTCTGCATGAAAAGCCCGCAATGCGGTGTCAGAAGGCTCGGGCAACGGCGCGTCCAAATCATCGGCCGTCAGGCGCGCCCAGGTAATATCGCGGGACTCGCGCGCATACTCGAACAACGTATCCGTAAAGGCCTCGGGGGCTCGCACACCCGACTGCACCGCCGCGCGCAAAAGACTTGTCGCGAGGCCCGTGCGGATCTCGTTTTCGTAGTCGCGCACCGTCACGCCGTTTTGGCGCAGAGCAAGCTCGTAGGTCTGGCGATCAAACGTCCCTGACAATCCTTGAAACGACGGACTTTGCGCCACCTCACGTCCGACGTTTTCGTCGCCGATCGAAATCCCGGCCTCGGCCGTCGCATTCTGCAAAGCCGCATCACTGACCACTTGAGACAAGGCCGCGCGATCAAAGCCAAACTCACGCGCTTGCTGGACGGTCAATGCCTGACCGGTCACTTGCTGATAGCTGCGCATCTGCGCCTGAAGCGTGCGTGCGTAGGTGTCCACATCAACGTCCGTGTCGCCGACCGTTGCCACATTGCGCAATGAACCGCCAAAGTTCGTTGCTCCAAAGCCTGCAAGGCCCGCGATGAGCAATACCATGATGATCCAGACGAAGACGTTGGACGCCTTTTTCTTAGCCATTTGCACGTGTCCTTTTGCAGCGGTCGCGACTTCCTACGCGAGCGCCAAAGGCCGTGCAAGACCCGGCACCTAAAGTGTCAGTGTTCTCAGGCGTGCCGCCAATTCGCCAATCTCGCCCACGCCGATATTTGCGAAGGCAATGCGCAAAGATCGCGCGCCCAAAGCGTCGCCTTCAGGCGTGAACATTGTGCCAGGCAAGGCCAAAACAGATGCCTCTCCAACCAAACGACGCGCCAACACGTTCGAGGCCATGTCATAGGGATGTTTCAGATACGCAAAATACGCCCCAACTCCCATGACCTCCCAACCGGGCATGGTTGCCACTTCCTGCTCGATCGCTGCGCGCCGGGCCAAAATCTCGATCCGTTCGCCGGCCAGCCACTCTTTCAGGTTCTGCATTCCCCAAAGCGCCGCCATCTGCCCAAGTTGGTTGGCACAAATCGCGACGGTATCAAGGAACTTCTCCACCTCTGCCAAACGTCCGGGCGACGCTACAAGCGCGCCGACACGGTGTCCGGTCAGCCGATACGCCTTTGAGAATGAATAAAGCTGTATCAGCGTTTCCCGCCAGTCAGGATCGGTGAACAGATCATGTGGCGCACCGCCCTGACTGTGGAAATCCCGGTAGGTTTCGTCCACAACCAAAGCAATCCCGCGTGCCGCACACAGATCGTAAAACGCCCGCACCACGCCCGCCGGATATTCGGCCCCCGTTGGATTGTTCGGCGTCACCAAAACAATTGCGCGTGTGTTGTCGGTGATAAGGGCTGCCGCCGCCACTGCATCCGGCACCATTCCATCGCCGCACGGCAAGGGAACTGCGTGAACGCCTGCCATATCCAGCCACATTTTATGATTGAAATACCAAGGCGTTGGAAGGATAACTTCATCTCCCGCACCCGCCAAAGTCGACATCGCCGCCGCAAAGGCCTGATTGCACCCCGAAGTTATCGCCACATCGTCCGTTGTGACCGACCCGCCATAGGCCACGCTCCAGTCCGAGGCAATCTGTTCGCGCAATCTGACCAAGCCCAAAACCGGGCCATACAAATGCGCTTGGGGTTCGTCCAAAGCAAAGCGCGCAATTGCGGCACGCAATTCTTCCGGCGGCGGATCGACCGGTGCAGCTTGCGATACGTTCAACAAAGGCCGGGTGTCGGGAAATGTGACCCCGTCGATCCAGCGCCGCGCTTCCATAACCGGAGGCGCCTCAGTCCCGGCCATCGCCGGATGAATGCGCATCAATCTTTGCCGCGGTAGGGCTCAACATATTGCAAAGCCATATCCCACGGAAAGAATATCCACGTATCCTGACTGACGCCTGTGATGAACGTATCCACCATCGGTTCGCCCTTGGGCTTTGCATAGACAGTCGCGAAATGTGCGTTCGGATACAACTCGCGGACCAGTTCCAGTGTCTTACCGCTGTCCACCAGATCATCAACGACCAAAATTCCGGTTCCGTCCCCCATCATCGCCGCATCAGGTGCTTTCAGAACCGTCGCCTCGACTTGCGACTGATGATCGTAGCTCTTCACGCTGATCGTATCGACCGTCCGCACGTCCAATTCACGCGCAACGATCATCGCAGGGGCCATTCCGCCGCGCGTAATTGCGACAATCGCGCGCCAGGCTCCGTTGTCAGGACCATGTCCGTCCAGCCGCCAGGCCAAAGCGCGAGAATCGCGGTGTATTTGATCCCAGGAAACGTGGAAGCCTTTTTCGTGCGGTAGCTGATCGGTCATTCCTTGCGCTCCAGTGTCATATCTGGGGCATCGGGGTTTTTCATGCCCACGACATGATAACCCGAGTCGACATGGTGAACCTCGCCAGTCACTCCACGGCTCAGATCGCTTAACAAATAAAGCGCCGCACCACCGACATCTTCGATGCTGACATTGCGCCGCATCGGCGAGTTCAACTCGTTCCACTTGAGAATATAGCGGAAATCGCCAATACCCGACGCCGCCAGCGTCTTGATCGTTCCGGCAGATATCGCGTTACAGCGAATGCCATCCTTGCCAAGATCTTCGGCAATATACCGCACGCTTGCTTCAAGCGCGGCCTTGGCAACACCCATCACGTTATAATGCGGCATCACCTTTTCGGCGCCGTAATACGTCATCGTCAACAAAGATCCACCGTCCGGCATCATCGCACAGGCACGTCGGCAGACGGCCGTGAACGAGAATACCGAAATATCCATCGTGGTCTTGAAGTTGTCGCGATTGGTGTCGACATAGCGACCACGAAGTTCGTTTTTATCTGAAAAACCAATGGCATGAACGACGAAGTCCAACTTGCCCCACCGCTCTTTCAGATCGTCGAACAAAGCATCAATACTGCCGCCGTCGCTCACATCACAGGGCAGAACAACGTCTGACCCAAGAGATGCCGCCAACGGGTCCACCCGTTTCTTCAACGCATCGCCCTGATACGAGAATGCAAGCTCTGCGCCTTGTTCGGCCAGTGCCTTCGCAATCCCCCAAGCGATGGATTTATCGTTTGCCAGCCCCATGATGAGGCCTCGTTTACCCGTCATTAACCCTGCGGTCATGGCCTTGTCCCTCAGCCCGTTTACGCTGCGTCGGGTCTATGGCATCAACAGCCCCGCATCAAGAGGCCCAAAAAAAGGATCACACAAGATGAGCGAGAGAACAGGTATCTTCGAGGGCAATGACCCCTTCGCCATCATCCGTCGCTGGCAGGAAGAGGCCTGGAAAAGCGAGCCAAACGACGCAAATGCCATTGCCTTGTCCACAGTTGACGCAAGCGGCATGCCCAATGTGCGTATGGTGCTTTTGAAAGACATCGAAGACGACGCCTTTGTTTTTTACACAAATTATGAAAGCGCCAAGGGTGTGGAACTCACGGCAACGCCCAAAGCGGCCTTTGTGATGCATTGGAAAAGTCTGCGCCGTCAGGTGCGCGTCCGGGGGCATGTCACTCTGGAAAACGGCGAAAAAGCGGATGCCTATTACAACTCACGCGCGCTTGAGAGCCGGATAGGCGCCTGGGCGTCCGCACAATCGCGACCTCTCGCCAGCCGCGCCGCGTTGGTGGCCGAGGTCGCAAAACAAGGCGCGCGTCAGGGGTTTAAGCCAAAACGCCCGGCTCATTGGGGTGGGTTTCGCATTCAACCAACTGAAATCGAGCTGTGGGCAGACGGTGCCTTCCGATTGCACGACCGATTTCGCTTTGTGCCGGACGAGGCGGGGCGTGGTTGGCAAGCAACACGCTTGGCTCCATAGGGGCTTTCCGTGAACAACATGCGAGAAAAGCCATCTTTATCCTTGCATTAGTCCCCAGCCATGGCCCAAACTAAGCGTTAATAAGGGCCAAAGGCTCGAGGGATGATGCTTAATATGTCGGACGCCGAAGAAGACGGGACTCGAATCTCGGGCACCGTGAAATGGTTTGACCCATCTAAGGGTTTCGGTTTCGTTGTTTCCAGCG
>JARFRG010000266.1 GCA_029287375.1 Boseongicola sp.
GCCAAAATCAAAACCTGACTTCCTTTGGCCGCCCCTCCGATCGCAGCACCGGCGCGACGTTCAGCTTCGGGGTTTGCGCGACGGTCAAGCCGGATCACCTGAACCGCCGAGGCCAGCATCCCTGTTGGAAATGCCAACTCCAACGCTTCGCCTTCTTTCAGCTTCGAAAACCGGGCGCTTTCAACACATCGTTCCAATGCTCCCCGTGTCAGGCGGTTCAACCGCCGCGCCGATTGGTCAAGTTTGCCGTTTTCAGGAACGAATACGACCATTCGACCTTGAGCGTCCGCGATGCGATCAAGGTCGGTATCGCTTACCGCCATGCTTGGCAATTCGGTCATAGTGTTCTCCCCCGGTACTGCTTGCGATTAGACCTAGCCCTGCATGGTGGCCAAGACCAGCCGATATCATGCAAACATCGCGGCCAACGCCTGTTCCCCGCGGCGTGGCTGTGCTTTAAAGCAGTTCAATGTAGCCAAGTCAGTCAGTGATGATCGGACGATTCGACAAATACCTCATGGCGCAGCTGTTAATGCTGTTTGGCTTCTTCGCGCTTGTCCTTGTGCTTGTGTATTGGGTGAACCGCGCAGTCGTGCTGTTTGACCAACTCATCGCCAATGGACAATCGGCGGCTGTTTTTCTTGAGTTTTCGGTTCTTTCCCTTCCAAACGTCGTTCGGATCGTTCTGCCCATCGCGGCCTTCGCCGGCACGCTTTACGTCACCAATCGCCTGACCACAGAAAGTGAATTGATCGTCGTTCAGGCCACTGGCTTTTCTCCGTGGAGACTGGCGCGTGCCGTCGTCTATTTTGGTTTGATCGTCGCAGTGCTGGCATCCATTCTCGGTCACTTCCTCGTGCCTGCAAGTTTGCGACAACTCGCCGTTCGATCTGACGAGATTGCGCAAAATATGACGGCGCGGTTGCTGACAGAAGGCCAGTTTATTCATCCATCGGATAAAGTGACTTTTTACATTCGCGGGATTTCTCCTCAGGGAGAATTGTTGAGTATCTTTCTGTCTGATGCCCGTGACCCGAACACACAGGTCACTTACACCGCACGCGAAGCCCTTTTGATCCGCGGCGAGGCCGCGCCAACCTTGATTATGTTCGACGGGATGGCGCAAGCTCTGGACACTGAAAACCGGCTGTTGTCGGTCACGCGCTTTGACGATCTGGCGTTTGACCTAAGCGGGTTAGTGGACTTGGCTGGCCGGGGTGGCATCCGACCTCAGGAATTGGCAACCAGCGTGCTCCTTCGGGCCTCGGAAAGTACGCAAGCCTTGACTGGGGCCTCTCGCAACACCTTGGTGTCCGAAGCGCACGAGCGCTTCGGCAATGCCCTGAATGGCTTTGTGGTACCGTTGATCGGATTTGCGACCCTCCTCCTTGGCGGCTTTTCGCGCTTTGGCGTTTGGCGCCAGATTTTTGGGGCCATTTGCGCGTTGATTGTCATTCAGATGATTACACGCGCCGGACAAGACATCGTCCAATCCAATGCTGATCTGTGGATTGCGGCTTATCTGGGTCCGGCAGCGGGTGTGCTTTTGGCAATCCTATTGCTGTTTCTTGCATCCAGACCCGCCCTGTTTCGATCACGCCGCGCGCATGCTTTCAGAAATGAGGGGGCCGCATGACATTGCATTTCTACTTTGCCAAACGGTTCCTACGCACCGTGGTTTCAACCATTCTTGTCTTTTTCATAATTTTGTTCCTTCTCGATATGATCGAGCAAGTACGTAAATTCGGCGACAGCGATGCTGGTTTTGGAACCTTGTTAACCCTGACCGCATTGAACGTCCCTGAAACGCTGTATCGTATCCTGCCATTGATCATGATCCTAGCAACACTTGCTTTGTTTCTTGGCCTCGCACGATCGTCTGAACTTGTGGTCGCGCGCGCATCCGGGCGCTCAGCGCTAAAAAGCCTTGCCTCGCCGTTGATCGTCGCTTTCCTTATTGGAATTGTCGCCGTCGGAGTGTTCAACCCGATCGTCGCCGCGACATCGCAGCAGTACGAAGTGATTAGCGGGCGTCTGACCAACGAGGGCGCATCGACGGTTTCGGTGACACAAGAAGGACTGTGGCTGCGCCAGGGTTCGCAGACCGGTCAAACCGTGATCCGCGCAGACCGCGCAAACCTTGATGGTACTGAATTGTTCGACGCCACATTTCTTGGCTTTGATCAAGACGGTCGCCCAAGTTATCGCATCGAAGCAGAGCGCGCGCGGCTCGTCATTGGCGCCTGGCAGATCGAAGGCGCAAAAGAGTGGCGCTTTGATCTCGAGACAGCCATCCCGGAACAAAACGCCTTTGTCGCTGACCGCATGAGCCTTGCTTCAAACCTCACCCGTGACCAAATCCTCGACAGCTTTGGCACGCCCTCGGCCATTCCAATCTGGGAACTTCCGGCGTTTATTGACCGACTTGAAGCCGCGGGTTTTTCTGCTCGAAATCACCGTACTTTCCTGCACATGGAACTGGCGCTGCCAATCTTGCTAATCTCAATGGTGCTGGTCGGTGCGGGTTTCACGATGCGCCATACCCGCATGGGGCGCACCGGCTTGATGGTGATGCTCGCGCTAGGCCTTGGCTTTAGTCTGTATTTTATCCGCAATTTTGCAGCCATTTTGGGCGAGAATGGACAGATACCGATCCTTTTGGCGGCCTGGGGGCCACCGATCGCTGCGGTCCTCTTGCCGCTTGGGCTGCTTTTGCATCTGGAAGACGGGTAATGCGTGCGCTTATCTGGACACTGATCTGGCTGATCTTTGCGCCGACGATTTTGATGGCGCAAGCCCTAGCGACGCTGATTGCAGACCGCGTCGTTGTGGATCCCGCAGGGCGTCTCGAAGCCGCCGGAAACGTGGTTGTGTTTTACGATGGAAACAGGCTTGCGGCTGACCGTGTGACGTACGATCGGACGACGGATACGCTGACCATAGACGGCACCGTGTCATTGACTGACGCCACCGGCAACGTCGTGACCGCAGATGGTGCGACCTTGGACGGCGACCTGCGCAATGGCGTGCTTGCGTCAGCGCGCTTGGTGCTGGATCAGCAATTACAGCTGGCCGCCGCCGAAATAGCGCGTGTTGATGACCGTTATACCACCTTGCGTCGCGTGGTTTCCTCCTCTTGCGAAGTCTGCGCTGCCAATCCAACCCCGCTTTGGGAGATTCGCGCTTCTCGAGTGGTTCATGACACCCAGGAACGGCAGCTTTACTTTGACAATGCGCAATTCCGATTGGCCGGCGTGCCACTTCTCTATTTGCCACGCCTGCGCCTGCCGGACCCAAGCCTGGATCGCGCTTCCGGCTTTCTCATCCCGGAACTCAGAACGTCCTCGGCCCTCGGTACTGGCATCCGACTACCTTATTTTGTTGCAATAGGCGCGCATGCCGACGCCACGCTGACCCCTTACGTGTCGGCTTCGACCACCACATTGGAGTTCGACTATCGGCAAGAAATCCGCAATGGAAAGCTGACCTTTGAAGGGGCATTAACCAACGACGACACAATAGGAGAGCGCGGCTACTTATTTGCAAATGGAACATATCTTTTGCCCCGTGGTTTCATAGCGAGCGGCCAACTCGAGTTTGTCTCTGACCCGGGGTACCTATTTCAGTATGACTATTCATCAAAGGACCGGTTGACGAATGAATTCGCGCTTGATCGCGTGCGAGATAAAGACCTTTTTCGCGCCAGTATCACTGAATTCCGGACCCTGCGGGAAACCGAAATCCCAATTCGCGACACACTGCCCGACCGCTTTATCGAAACCTCCTATCAACGGGATATTCGATCGCGAAGCTTTGGAGGGCGCACGACACTCCGTTTTGACACAGCAGCGCTGAACCGCCCATCTTCGGATGACATTGTTGGGCGCGACACTTCGCGTATCGGGTTTGGTTTTGACTGGAACCGCCGTTCTGTTTTCGGACCCGGACTGGTGCTGGAGACAGAAGCCGGACTTAGAATTGATGCCTACAACATCGGTCAGGATTCCACGTTTGAGGCCAATACCCTACGCGCAGCCCCGCGCGTCGCCACAGAAATTCGATGGCCACACGCGCGCACCAAAGCAAATGGGACGCGCGAAGTTTTAGAGCCTATCCTGCGCTTGGATCTAGCGAATATCACTGGCAACGAAGTTCCCCTCGAAGACAGTCGCATCATCGAATTTGACGAAGCCAATCTGTTTGCGCCTTCGCGTTTCCCCGGCATCGACGGGATCGAAGATGGCCCGCGTGCGGCGGTGGGCGTAAACTATTACCGCGCCGCCCCCGGTGGCTGGACGGCCAATCTGGCGTTCGGCCGTGTTGCAAGTCTGGATGGCAGACTAGAATTTTCGGAAACCGCCTCTGGTGCCGACGCGGATCAATCCGAGTGGTTGTTGGCGGGACGCTTATCCTTTGGAGAGCGCCTATGGCTGTCATCGCGTTCACTCTTTGATGACAATGTTGCGTTCACCCTGAGCGAGACACGGATCGACTGGCAGGCAAACCGCACGCGCCTGTCGTCAAGCTACCTCTTTGCACAGCCCGAACCTTCCGAGGGCCGCGATGATAAACTTTCGGAATGGTCTTTCGGCGGCGCCGTCGATCTGACCGAAAACTGGACGGCGAGTGCTGACTGGCGATATGATTTCAATGAGGGCCGGGCCGCACGCGCGGGCCTCGGTCTTGACTTCTCAACCGATTGTATTCGCATAGACCTTTCCGTAACGCGCCGCTATGCAACATCTACAAGCGTTACACCGACAACTGATCTCGGCTTCCGGGTGTCTTTACTGGGGGTCGGAAATGGACAAAAACAAGGGGCAAGCCGACCGGCTTGCAGAGGATAACAAGTTGAAACGCCACCATTACATCGCTGTGATCGTGTCGCTGATCGTCGCGACGGTCTTTTCCGCACTTCCTGCCGAGGCGCAAAATCGATTTCGCCCCGTGATCCAGGTGGGCGACACATTGATCACAGAGTACCAGATCAGCCAGCGCACTCGCTTTTTGTCCCTCCTGCGCGCCCCGGGAGATCCACGCAATCTTGCACGCAATCAGCTTATCGATGAAGCAATTCAGATCAACGCAGCACGTCAGGGAAACACTCTTCCCGGCGAGGCACAAATCCTGACTGGTCTCGAAGAGTTCGCCGCGCGCGCAAATCTGACGGCAGAAGAATTTGTCGCCGCGCTTGGCCAGGAAGGCGTCGATGCCGAAACCTTTCGCGACTTCATACGCGCGGGCGTTTCTTGGCGGAACTATGTTCAGGCCACATTCCGAGATGACGCACGAAATATTCCTGAAGAACAAGTGCGCCGCGCTTTGGCACGGACAGGTACGGATGGGGGGCTGCGCGTTCTGGTCTCGGAAATTCTCCTGCCCGCCACGACGCCGGAAACAACCCGCGCCTCACGCGCGCGGGCGGCCGAGATATCCAGTCTTCAGGGCGAGGACGCCTTTGCAACGGCCGCACGCCTTTATTCCGTGGCCGCGTCGCGAGGGCGTGCCGGGCAATTAAACTGGGTCGACATCGATGGGCTGCCTCCGACAATTCAAACCGTTGTGCGCAATCTTTCGCCCGGCCAAATCAGCCGTCCCATCGATTTGGAAAACGCCATAGGGGTGTTCTTGTTGCGGGATATCGAACGGGTTGCCGCGGGCACTCCGGAAACACTTCTTATTGACTACGCCCTTCTGACGGTCCCGGAAGGGCCTGCAGAAGCGCGCCGCATCGCCGCAAGCGTCGATACCTGTGATGATCTGTACGGCATCGCGCAAGATCGCCCCGCCGACAGCCTTTTGCGTCAGAGTCTGGCGCGCGCTGAGCTACCAACTGAAATACGTGGGGAAATCGCATCGCTTGACGCGGATGAAAGTTCAACTGCGCTTTTGCGCAACGGGCAAAGCACCGTCTTAATGCTCTGCGGCCGCCAGCAGGCGTTGGAAAGCACCGTTGATTTCGATCTGGTCGGTACGCGCCTTTTGAACATCCGATTGGCGACCATTGCGGCCGATCATCTCGCCGACTTGCGTGCGGACACATACATCGCCGATCTGGTTAACTAGAAGATGGCACGCGCTGTCGCGCTAACCTGTGGGGATCCCGCCGGGATCGGGCCAGAAATCGCCGCGAAAGCCTGGCAGAACCTCCAGACAGACGTCCCTTTTTTCTGGATTGGCGACCCGCGTCACTTACCGATTGGCACCCAGGTCGCACGTATTGATCACCCAAACGAAGCCTCTGACGCCGCCAAATACGGGCTGCCCGTCATGCCCCATAACTTTCCGGGAGCTGTCTGCCCCGGCGCACCGAGCCCTTCGAATGCGCGTGCCGTGGTTCAGGTTATCGAACGCGCGGTCCGGATCACGATGTCGGGTGACGCGGCCGCGATCTGCACGGCACCTGTTTCCAAGAAAGTCCTCGCCGACCACGCTGGATTTCCGCACCCCGGACACACAGAGTTTCTCGCAGCCCTCGGTGGCGTTGAACGCAGCGTGATGATGCTTGCAGCCGACGAGCTAAAAGTCGTACCGGTCACAATCCATATTCCTCTGCGCGACGTGCCAAGCACCCTGACGCAAGCCACGCTAAAAGACACTCTGCGCATCGTCCACGCTGCCCTCATTCGTGATTTCGCTATTCCAGCCCCCCGGATCGCCGTAGCCGGTCTCAATCCGCACGCCGGAGAAGGTGGCCTTCTCGGGCAGGAAGACGACGCGGTGATCCGCCCTGTCTGCGACGCGCTTCGAGCGGAAGGGTTACAGATCACCGGTCCCTTGCCAGCCGATACGATGTTTCACGCTGCCGCGCGGGCAACCTATGACGCCGCTGTTGCAATGTACCACGATCAGGCGCTGATCCCGATCAAAACGCTGGCTTTTGATCGCGGCGTCAACATCACACTTGGACTGCCTTTTGTGCGCACATCCCCGGATCACGGCACCGCTTTCGACATCGCGGGGCAGAATAAGGCCGACCCGACATCGCTTATCGAAGCCATCAAGGTCGCACATCGGATGGCGGACGCCCGAGCCGCGACGCCAACATGAGCGGGATCGACAACCTTCCCCCACTGCGCGACGTAATTTCCCGCCACGGGCTTTCCGCGCGCAAATCTCTTGGTCAAAATTTTATTCTGGACCTGAACTTGACGGCCAAAATCGCACGCGCCGCCGGTGATCTGACTGAAACCGATGTCCTCGAAGTCGGCCCCGGTCCTGGCGGTCTCACCCGTGGTCTATTGGCCGAAGGCGCGCGCCACGTTGTCGCTGTTGAAAAAGATCCACGCTGCATTCCCGCACTTGAAGAGATCGCCGCCGCCTATCCCGGACGACTGACAATCCTCAGTGGCGATGCGCTTGAACTGGATCTCTCAAAGCACCTAACGGGTCCGGTGCGGATCATTTCAAATTTGCCATATAACGTCGGAACAGAGCTTTTGACTCGTTGGCTTGATCCGATCGACTGGCCACCATTCTGGACATCTCTGACGCTGATGTTTCAGCTGGAAGTCGCAAAGCGCATTGTCGCCAGCGCGGGCGACAAACACTATGGCCGCCTTGCCGTGTTGGCAGGCTGGCGTACTGATGCGCGCATCGTGATGGAGCTGCCGCCGGAGGCATTCACACCCGCACCAAAGGTACATTCGGCCGTGGTCACATTAACCCGGCTCGAAACGCCACGATATCCCGCCGATGCGAGAACTCTCAAGGATGTGGTCGCGCGTGGTTTTAACCAACGCCGAAAGATGCTGCGTGCGAGCCTCAAAGGGTTGCGCCCGGATATCGAAGATCGACTGATTGCTGCAGGAATCAAACCGACAGATCGCGCAGAAACGGTCGACATCGAGCGCTTCTGCGCACTTGCACGCGAACTTGAGAAGCCCTGAAGCTACTCGGCTGCGTCAGGCGTTGGTGACTTTGGCGGATCGGCCGGTACGTTAGCGTCTGCAGAGGGCGCTTTGCGTCGTGAACGTCGCGGGCGCTGGGGTCGTTCTTCCGGTGTTTCCACCAACCCACTCGACTCCTTATCCTGATCGAGATCAATCACATCACTGCTTGCCGTCGCCCGCGGCTTGGTTGGAACTGGCTGCGGCTGAACAGGAGCGGTATCGACGGGCGCGCTTGTCGCCACATTCGCAGCATCCTGTGCCCCCCCATCGTCAGCGCGACGCGGTTGGTTCTGATTGTTCGGATTATTCTGATTGTTGTTTTGGTTGGGGTTCTGATTATTCTGATTGCTGTTGTTTTGCTGATTTTGCTGATTTTGCTGCTGCTGGCGGTCTTGTTTTTCCTGCTGCTCGCGCATCGCTTCTGCCAGCATCCGCGTATAATGCTCGGCGTGCTGCTGGAAATTTTCAGCCGCCACGCGATCATTTGACAACTGCGCATCGCGGGCAAGCTGATTATATTTGTCGATAATCTGCTGCGGCGTACCGCGCACTTTGCTTTCCGGGCCGGAGCTGTCGAAAACACGGTTAACAACATTGCCAACGGAACGATTGTTATTGTTGCGATTCCCTTTGGAACGCGAACGGGACTTAGATGATCTCATAAGGTATTGGTCCAGCCTTTGATCTGGTCTTGCGCGGAAATTTCGTAACGAACCCTCTTGGGTCGATAGTCCGTGCAAGGATTGAAGTAGCGCTGGGGGAACACATTTCCCTGCCTTGCGCACCCAATCTTCTAGCCAGTGGGGGCGCGTAGAGCAAGACCAAACTGCATCAGTTTTGTTTGAATCATCCAAATGTGGTCGATTTTTTAAGTTGCTGCCACATGCGCCTCGATAATTCGGTCACGTCCATCAAGGTCGCTGTGAACTTGCACGATCGAAAAACCGGCCCGCTCCAGGATCAAACGCACCGCGCCAGCCTGTGTTGGGCCAATCTCAACGATAAGCCGCCCACCGGGGCGCAAATGCCTTTGCGCACCCTGCGCAATCGCGCGATAGGCGCTCAAACCGTCCTTGTCGTCTGTTAATGCGGTCTGCGGATCGAAAAGAGCGACTTCGGCGGCCAATGACGGCATTTCATTCACCGCGATATAGGGCGGGTTCGACACGATAAGATCGAAAACGCCATGAACGTCGCTGAACCAATCAGACTCAACAAACTTCGATCGACTCTCGATCTCAAGGAGCGCCGCATTCTCGCGCGCAGCTTCGAGAGCATCGGCAGAAACATCTGTTGCAACACCGATTGCCGCGCCGCTTTCGGCCAAAAGCGTGAGCAAAATACATCCTGACCCCGTACCAAGATCAAGAACTTTCTCAAATGGAACAGCAAGTGCCGCTTCGATCAAAATTTCAGTTTCTGGCCTTGGATCAAGGACATACGGGGTTATTTTAAAGCTACGTCCATAGAAATCTCTCCGCCCCAAAATGCGAGACACTGGCTTGCGCGCCGCACGCTCGGCAACAAAACCTGCAAAACGCTCGGCTGCTTTCGCCTCAAGGAAATCGGGTTCATTCAGCACAAGGCGATCACGCGGGACGCCAAGCGCCTCAGCCATAAGATACCGCGCATCCCGCGAAGCACCAACAACGCCCGCTTCGGATAAGGATTTTGCCGCATGGCGAAGCGCCATCCCGACGGTTGCAGGCTTCACAGCCCCTGCTCGGCCAATTTCGCCGCCTGATCTTCGGAAATCAGCGCGTCAATGATCTCGTCCAAGTCCCCGGCAATGATATCTCCAAGTCGATAAAGCGTCAGTCCAATGCGGTGATCTGTCATTCGACCTTGTGGGAAGTTATAGGTTCGAATGCGCTCGGATCGGTCACCTGATCCAACTTGAGACTTGCGATCCGCGGCGCGCTCTTCGTCAACGCGCTGACGTTCAAGATCAAACAGTTTGGCGCGCAAAACCTGCATCGCAATCGCTCTGTTTTGATGCTGGGACTTTTCAGACGAAGTCACGACAACTCCGGTTGGAATATGCGTAATCCGGACCGCAGAATCGGTCGTATTCACGTGTTGGCCACCGGCACCACTGGCACGCATGGTATCGATTCGAATATCAGTGGACGGAATATCGATGTCTACGTCTTCAGCTTCCGGCAACACCGCAACCGTCGCCGCCGAGGTATGAATACGCCCGCCAGACTCGGTTTCCGGCACCCTTTGAACCCGGTGCACACCACTTTCGTACTTCAGGCGCGCAAAAACACCATCCCCCGACACGTTCGCCACAACTTCCTTCACCCCGCCAAGTTCCGTCTCAGCAAATTCGATGATCGAAAATTTCCAACCTTTCGTTTCAGCATAGCGCTGGTACATGCGCAGCAGATCACCTGCGAACAACGCGGCCTCCTCCCCTCCGGTTCCCGGACGAATTTCGATAATTGCAGGGCGCGCATCCGCAGCGTCTCGCGGCAACAGTGCAATTTTCAGAGCCTGCTCGACTTTCGGCAATTGCCGTTTCAAAGACGCAAGCTCATCTTCTGCCAACGTCCGCATTTCGGGATCATCGAGCATCGCTTGGGCCTCGGCCTCAGCCGCCACAAGCTCCTGGTATTGAATGATTTCTTCAACAACCGGCTTTAGTTCGGAATACTCGCGCGCAAGGGCGGCTATTTCAGATCCATCCGCCCCACCCGCCATTTTGGCCTCGAGAAACTGAAACCGACCAAGAATAAGCTGAAGTGTGTCTGCGGGGATCATCTGAACCCTCTCTCCGATCCGTGTCACAAGGTCAAGACAGTGTGACTTTGCGCAGTGGAGTTTCAATGGTATGAAGAGGCATGTGGAGAGTTGCAATAATTCTAAGTCTCGCAGCAAACCCGGTGATGGCCGACATCACTGGTCCTGGCGGAAAGGTCATCGAGTGCTATTGCACCGACACGCAAGGCGCACGCGTCGATCTGGGGCAGGAAATATGTCTGTTTGTGAATGGTCGTGCGTTTATGGCGCTCTGCGAGATGGCGCTGAACGTCCCTATTTGGCGCGATACTGGCGTCGGATGTGTGTCGTCATCACTTGACAAGAATTTGCTCGAGTTCAGCAAACCAGCGGTCCAGTCGTTCGCGATTAACGCCCCGGTCTGATCCAATATCATACCGCGACCGGGAGGTGACGGCGAGTTTCGTGGAACTGCTCTCGGCCACCGCTTTGACTGTGATATAGTCGCGAAAGCCAACCCATTTTGATCGCGCGACCAAAGTCACCATCCCCTCATCGTTGCTCCCGTCCAAGAGCCACACGCGAGGCTCTGCTCTCGCCACCGCGACAAAGGCAGCGAGCACATCATTTGGGTCTCCTGGAAAACGCGGCGCCTCGCGCCCGATTACGCGATACCCCTGCGCGCCAGGGTCGCCCGCTTCAGCGGGATCAACGTGCCAGTCATCCGGGTCGGTCGGGGCATATCGAATCCACCCGACCCCTAAAACGACAGCAATAACGATAAGTAATAAAGCAGTTTGCATGACAGATTCTCGTAGTTTCACGTCATCTATCTTCAAAATATGTTCAAAAAGATGACCACTCTCACGATCGGCGGTTCCACGCCCATAGGCATATCATTTCATAGCCCACATGCGCGCCCGCGACAGCCGTGATGTTGGCGTGATCAAACGGCGGCGACACTTCAACCACATCTCCGCCCACCAAATTGATCCCGGCGAGATCGCGCAAAATGATCGCAGTTTGCGCGGTTGTCAGCCCTCCCCAAACAGGCGTCCCGGTACCGGGTGCGTATGCTGGATCCAAACCATCGATATCAAACGAAAGATAACATGGCGCATCACCGACGATCTTTTTCACCGCCCTTGCCGTGGCCGCAGCCCCCGCTTCATGAACCGAGCGTGCATCAAGTCGCGTTATCCCAAGAGGCGTTTCATTCGCAATGCGAATGCCAACCTGAACTGATCGCGCAACGTCAATCAAACCCTCCCGAACAGCCTTGTATACAAAGGTTCCGTGATCCACGCGGGCGGCATCGTCATCTACCCATGTGTCTGAATGCGCATCGAACTGAACCAAGGCCAACGGCCCATGGCGCGCCACATGCGCGCGCAAGATCGGCAGTGTAATCGAATGATCGCCCCCAAGCGTCAGACAAGCGGCTCCCTGATCCAGAATACCGCCAATATGCGCTTCAATCAGCCCAGGCACTTCTGCCACTTTGGCATAGTCGAACGCCATATCTCCGTAGTCAGCAATGGCAAAATCGGACAAAGGGTCAAACCCCCAGCCATAGGGCGGATCACCGGCCTGAAGTGTGGACGCCTCGCGTAGCGCGCGCGGACCAAACCTTGTGCCAGGTCGATGCGTGACAGATTGATCAAAAGGAACGCCGGTGATCGCCAAATCGATACCTGCAAGATCCTTTGTCAGCTTTCGCCGCAAAAAGGACGGCACACCGGCGAACACATTTTCAAAAACCAAACCACGGGGCTCTGCGCGGGTAAAAGCGGTATCAACCTCGTTTGCGGCGTCTTCCAGTCCCATTTCCAGCTCTCCAATGATCTCATCGCTTAAGGCCTGAAGCCAATCGTGCCGTCAAGTATCGCTTAGGGCGTGGGCGTGAACAAGAGACACAGATCCGCATAGTTCTCTGGACATTTGTGCGTCCCGACGCATCCTGACGCAAACGACCACTCAAAGGCATACAACCATGACACACCAGCGCGACCCAATCTTCGACACAGCCGAGGGCCTTGAGAGGCTGATAGATGTCATGCGGCGGTTGCGTGATCCTGAAGCGGGATGTCCGTGGGACATTGAGCAGAACTTCACGAGCATTGCGCCCTACACCATCGAAGAAGCCTATGAGGTTGCCGACGCGATCGAGCGCACAGATTGGCGGGATTTGGAGGGCGAACTGGGCGATTTGCTGTTGCAGGTCGTCTACCACGGACAAATGGG
>JARFRG010000283.1 GCA_029287375.1 Boseongicola sp.
TTCGGGCAATACCACGCAGCCGCGTGTGGGGGGCGGAGACCCGCTGTTTCACCAACCTCAGCCGGGTGTCACGAGCCGTGATAACCGGGTGGTCGAAACTGCTGACGAAGCGTTTCGCTAACGCGCGCGCAACGGTCGGCAGTTGGAAGGTCTTTAGGGCCGAGGGCAAAGGTTAATGGCACAAAACAAGGGGATTCGGGCTGTTTTGGGGCGTCGGTATCACGTCGGTATTGCGTCGGTGCCTCTGGTTGCGATGGGGAATGAGATCACGAAATGTGGTGTCGGCGTTAAGGCAGATTAAGCGGGCGTTATTGCGGCGCGCGGTTGGTCTGAGCAGGCAGAGGACAATCGTATTTCAAGGTTTGCGCCTTGAATTTTTTAGCACCTAAGCCTTTGGCGGCGACAAAACGGAAAGCGCCAAATCCAGAAGTGCTTTCGGGTCTTGCCCTCTGGCGCGTTGATCCAACGCAAGGCCGATCTGCGCATGAAGGTAACGCGCACCCAATTCTACGGAGATGCTGTTGTTCCACTCTCCTGTCGCGCGACCTTGTGTGAGCAAACCAGTGAACGCATCAATCGCCATGCTTTCGATCTGGTCGATCAGGGCTTTGGTTTTTGGCCCCATCTTTGCCTTAGCCGCCCGCATTTTGACAAAGAGGCAGCCGTTTTCGTGAACTTCTTCCTCTGCCGACAAGTACGCGATCTTGCTGATTTTGTTGGGAAAAATGTCATCATCTGCAATAATGGCGAGGATTTTTCCCAGCACGCTCGCCGCATAACTCTCGAGTGCCGCGTAGGCCAAACCATCATCGTTGCCAAATTCTCGATAGACGGACGGCTTTGATACGCCTGCCCGGGCGCAGATCTCGTTCATTGAGACCTCGGTTGGTCCTTCTTCCCAATAGGCGTGCATTGCCACATCGGTCACATGGGCCTTGTCGAGCGTTTTCGGGCGCCCACGGCCCGGTTTTTTGGTTTCTGACGACATTTTTATACTAACTGGTATTTTAAAATTGACAGGGCTTGGTTTTTATTCGTACCAAACAGTATCAAAATCTGCAGACAGGACAAGACCATGATGAAAACACTGATTGCCACGACCGCCGCAGCCCTGATTTCGACCGCCGCATTTGCGGATAGTCATGCCCACGCGGAAACCCATTTTGCGCTAGATGCTGTTGAGTGGATCGACGCGCCTATACCGGGTGTACAACTGGCGCTGGTCTGGGGTGACGATGCGACCGGAGCGCGCTGGTTGTTCAAGATGGACCCCGGTGTCGCGCTTCCTATGCATACGCATACGCACGACTATTGGGGCCTGAGCATTCAAGGTGCTTGGGTGCATATCGAGGCCGATGGCACTGAGATTTCGACCGGAGCTGGGGATTATTCGCGGGTCCATGGAGGAGAGGTTCACGCCGACCGCTGCGATAGCGATATCCCGTGCATAGGTCTGCTTGATTTTGCGGGGCCGCGCGATGTTGCCCTCGCGCAGTAGGTCGCGGGGCCGCAAACTGCCGCAACGCGCCCGAACTCAATTTACCGAACCTGAGGACAAACCATGAGCGAACTCACAATTTCTTCGATGGGCCTGATCTTTCTGATAGTTCCATTTCTTGTCCATGGCATTGAGACACTCTACCCGACGCAGGCGCGTTGGGTCGTGAATTGGGTTTTGCCGTTCTTTGCACCGTCGCTTCCGAACCGAGCCACGTCTCTAGGGCTTGATGATCAACTTGCGATGATGGACGCCGCACGTGATGCCGCCCCTGAAGGCAAGTCACGCGCCGCGAAAGACTATGTTTTTCTGCTTATGTTCGAGCAACGCCAAGGTGCCATCTGCTTTCTGGCGGCCGCAGCGGGCGCTGTTTATGGGCTGACGTTGGGCCTTGCGGATCGCGACGCATTGCATTTCGTGTTCGGGATAATTGCCGTACTGATGATGCTGGTGAATGCAAATCAAGCTGGGTTCCCATTTTTTGGAAACCACCCCCGGGTTTCGCGAAATGGCAAACATGTTGGGATCGTGTTTACCCCGTTTTGGGCCGTGGCAGTGTTGTGCAACGGATTGGGGTTTAGCTACGCCGTCGCTTAGATTGATGAGAGTTGTGCGTTTCAAGCTTGCAGGAAAGCGGACGTTTGCAAACGTGCAAGAGCGGTCAACAACGGCTTTTGGCTGCGGCTTTTGTGTCGGACACTCATTCGGTCGAGTGATCGCTGGAAACTTACCACTGATTTGGGGCGTTTACCGTCTTCGCAGACGTATCACCACGTCGACCTTTGCGACCTCGGTGCCTTCGGGTGCATCGGGGAGGCGAAGGATTTCAAGCTGGTCGGCGGGCGCGTCCGTGAGGCGCATTTCGTCTTCCCAGTAAAAGTGCGGGTGGTCGTCGGTGCGGGTGTCGAAGTAGCTTTTGGAGCCATCTACGGTGACTTCCTGCACGAGACCTGCGTCGCAAAAGGCGCGCAGTGTATTGTAGACGGTGGCCAGGGACACAGCGTCGTCGCTTGATTGCGAGGCGGCGTGGAGGCTTTCGGCCGTCACGTGGCGGTTCTGACCATCGCCAACCAGAAGCGACGCCAAAGCGAGGCGCTGACGGGTCGGACGCAGATCGGCTTTGGCAAGCCAGTTGGTAACGCGTGTCTGTTTGTCAGTGTCCATGGGATCAAATCGCCTCGTTTCACTGGAATATAGGGTGCTGTGGTCCTTGATTTCAATGAGAAATGGGGCGATCTGCATGAATGTCACAGAGATCTCGGCACTTGCGCCACATTCAAGGGCTTTGATATGGGCGGGGAACTGTGTGACAAACCGACATAAAGATAACGCGGCAAGGGGCAATCCATGAGTGAATTTCCGACATCGTTCGACCGTGAGGCGCTGTTGGCCTGCGCGCGTGGTGAGCTTTTTGGGCCAGGCAATGCGCAGTTGCCCGAGCCTCCGATGTTGATGATGGACCGCATTACCGAGATTTCGGGTGATGGCGGCGAGCATGGCAAGGGCCATGTGCGGGCCGAGTTCGATATTTCGCCGGATTTGTGGTTCTTTGACTGCCATTTTCCGGGCAATCCGATCATGCCGGGCTGTCTTGGCCTTGATGGTTTGTGGCAACTGACGGGCTTCAACATTGGCTGGCGCGGCTGGCAGGGGCGGGGCTATGCTTTGGGCGTTGGCGAGGTGAAGCTGACCGGGATGGTGCGGCCTGATCGCAAGATGCTGACGTATTACGTTGATTTCACGAAGGCCATTCAGACCCGGCGTTTGACGATGGGTGTCGCGGATGGGCGCGTTGAGGCGGACGGTGAGACGATCTATTTGGTTAAAGATATGAAAGTCGCCTTGAGCGAGAGCTAGAACGCCGGGAGTTCTGGTGACGAATGAGGCGGCGTTCAGTGCGGGATCGGGACGCGGCGCGATGACGGGTATTTTGACGCTGAACGCGGGGTCGTCCTCGCTGAAATTCGGGCTGTACCGTGATGCGGTGGAGCCCGTTTTGCTGCTGGATGGTGAGGTCGAGGGGATCGGTGCCAATGCGCGGTTGATCCTGAGCCACGCCGGAACGACGTCGAAGGAGGCCGTGAACGCCGACACGCAGGGTGCAGCCTTGGCGACCGTCATCGAGGCGCTTGGACCACATTTGGGCGGCTTGGAGATTGCAGGGATTGGCCACCGGGTTGTGCATGGCGGTCTCGATTATGCCGCGCCAATCGTTCTGAGCCCAGAGGTGCTGGGGGCATTGGCGACGCTTTCGCCATTGGCGCCCTTGCATCAGCCCCACAATCTGGCCGGAGTGGATGCGGCCCTCGCGGCGTTTCCCGGCGCTGTTCAGGTCGGATGTTTTGATACGGCCTTTCACAGAGGGCATCCTTGGGTAAACGATACCTTCGCATTGCCCAGACGGTTTTATGACGAAGGGATCCGGCGGTACGGGTTTCACGGGCTGAGTTACGACTACATCACCGGCGTGATTGCTCGCGAGTATCCCGAGCTTCACCAAGGGCGGCTGGTCATTGCGCATCTGGGCAATGGGGCTTCGATGTGTGCGGTGCGCGAGGGGGCCAGTGTTGGATCGACCATGGGTTTCTCGGCGTTGGACGGCTTGCCGATGGGCACGCGGTGCGGGCAAATTGATCCCGGCGTCCTGCTGCATCTGATCGACCAGAGGGGCATGGCGCCGCAGGATGTGATGAAGATGCTGCACAATGACAGCGGTCTTTTGGGCTTGTCGGGGATTTCGAGCGATATGCGGATCTTGCTGGCTTCGGATCGGCCAGAGGCGGCGCAGGCGATTGATTACTATGTGTTCCGGGCGCGCCGCGAGATTGGCGCGTTGACGGCGGTGCTTGGGGGCATTGACGGGTTGGTCTTTTGCGGTGGGATCGGTGAAAACGCAGCCCCCATCCGCGCGCGCATTGTCGAGGGTTTGGCGTATCTCGGTATCGAGATTGACCTTGGCAAAAACCTTGCAAACGAGCGTGATATCGCCGTTGGGACAACGTCGGTGAAGGTCATCGCAACAGATGAGGAACGGATCATTGCGCGTGCCGTTCACGGCGCTTTACACGGTCAGCTTGATTCAGGTGTTTAAGACGGTGCGCCTAACTGCTTGCCCCTTCGCACTGCCCTGTCCTAGATAGGCGGGAGCCTTGAAGCAGGAGAGAACATGCGTCGCGTCGTAATTACCGGGATCGGAATCGTTTCACCCATTGGAAACTCAGCCTCGGAGGTTGAAGCAAGTTTGCGCGCTGGCAAATCGGGCGTTGTTGCCGCTCCGGAATATGCCGAGCATGGCTTTCGCAGCCAGATTCACGGCATGCCTCAGATTGAGTTGGCCGATCATATCGACAAGCGGCAGTTGCGCTTTATGGGGCCGACGGCGGCCTATGCGTATTTGTCGATGGAACAGGCGATTGCGGATAGCGGACTGACCGAGGCCGAAGTGTCGAACGAGCGTGCTGGTCTGGTGGCCGGATCCGGAGGTCCGTCGACCTCGAACTTTTTCACGGCGTTTGATTGTGTGATCAACAAGGGCGCGCCAAAGCGCATGGGGCCGTTCATGGTGACGCGCTGCATGTCGTCGACAGTGTCGGCGTGTCTTGCGACTCCGTTCAAGATCAAGGGCGTGAATTATTCGATCACCTCGGCCTGTTCGACGTCGGCGCATTGCATCGGTAACGGCACCGAGTTGATCCAGATGGGCAAGCAGGACGTTGTGTTTGCCGGGGGCGGCGAAGAGCTGGACTGGACGTTGTCGTGTCTGTTCGACGCGATGGGCGCGATGTCGTCGAAGTATAACGACACGCCGGAAAAGGCTGCGCGCGCGTTCGACGCGACCCGCGATGGGTTCGTTATTGGCGGCGGTGGCGGCATGGTTGTTCTGGAGGAGTTGGAGCATGCCAAGGCGCGTGGAGCGAAGTTCTATGCCGAGGTGACTGGGTATGGGGCGACGTCTGACGGTTACGACATGGTTGCGCCGTCCGGTGAGGGCGGTGAGCGGTCGATGCGTCAGGCGATTGCGACGATCGGGGATCGCAAGGTGGATTACATCAACGCGCATGGCACATCGACGCCAGTTGGTGACATCACTGAAGTCGAAGCTGTTCGCCGGGTCTTTGGGGACGAGCACGCGCCGATTTCGTCGACCAAGTCGATGACCGGGCATTCTCTGGGTGCGACCGGCGTTCACGAAGCGATTTATTCGCTGTTGATGATGCAGGGCGGGTTTATCGCGCCGTCGATCAACGTGACCGAGCTGGATCCGGCTTTGCGGCCCGAAGAGATCGTGACCGAGACGCGGGATGCCGATCTGGACACGGTCATTTCCAACAGCTTTGGTTTTGGCGGCACAAACGCAACGCTCGCGATGAGCAAATATCACGGGTGACATTATGCCGGGACTGATGACGGGCAAACGCGGATTGGTGATGGGCGTGGCGAACGAGCGTTCGATTGCCTGGGGCATTGCGAAGGCTTTGGCGGAAGAGGGCGCAGAGCTTGCGTTTTCGTATCAGGGCGAGGCGTTCGGCAAGCGGTTGCAGCCACTGGCGGAAAGCGTCGGGTCGGATATTCTGGTGGATGTGGACGTGACCGACGATGCGTCGATGGATGCGGCGTTTGCGGTTCTGGCGGATCGGTGGGGGTCTTTGGATTTTCTGGTTCATTCGATTGCCTATTCTGACAAGAACGAGCTGACGGGACGGTTTATTGATACGAGCCGGGCGAACTTTAAGAACTCGCTGGATATCTCGTGTTATTCGTTCGTCGATGTGGCGCGCCGCGCGCGGCCGATGATGGTTAACGGCGGGTCGATGATGACGCTGACCTATATGGGGTCGAACCGGGTGCAGCCGAATTACAATGTGATGGGCGTGGCAAAGGCGGCCTTGGAATCGGCGGTGCGGTATTTGGCGAATGATCTGGGCCCCGAGGGTATTCGGGTGAATGCGATTTCGCCGGGACCGATGAAGACGTTGGCGGGGGCCGCGATTGGCGGGGCGCGCAGGACGTATAAGACGACCGAGATGAACGCACCGTTGCGGTCCAATGCGACCTTGGAGGCGGTGGGTGGCACGGCTGTGTATTTGGCGTCTGATCAGGGTGCCTTTACCACGGGTGAGATTATCCGGGTCGATGGCGGGTATCATATTCTGGGTATGATGCAGTCCGAAAACCTTTAGTGGCGCGATTGCGCCACGGTTGGGGCGCTGCCCCAAACCCCGGAGTATTTTAACCAAGAAGAAAGACAATTTGGGTAAAATTGTCGGCGCGGTTCAGGAGGGAGCGCCGATGACCGCCCAAGGAGAAGGCAACTTCTCGTGAGGGTGCGAAGGGTGATCTTTCGCGCCTTCACATTCTTCTTGGCAAAAATACTCTCGGGGGAGCGCGAGGGGGCAGACGGCCCCCTCGTCCACCGCGGTGCGGCAAAGCCGCGGCGCAATAAGTTTCAGTGTCGAGGGGCCGCTGCGCGCCGGAGGCGATCATTGATCGCCCGCCCAAGTCCCGTTTCCGGGATCGGTGCGACGGCAATGGGTTTGCCTGTCGCGTCGGCCTCGTGGAGCAGACGGAAGAGATTGGCTGCAGCATCGACGAGATCACCGTTTGCTGACAGGGACACGTCTCCGTCGACGTCGCCAAAACCGATCATGAATTCGGCGTCATTGGCACTTTGAGCATTCAGGCGCAGGGGTGCATTCGGGGCGTAATGAGACGCCAGTTGGCCGGGCGCAGTAAGGGGAGCGTCGATTGCCGGGGTCTTCAGGGAGGTTCCAAGACAGGCTTCGATGGCTTCGGCCGGGATGCCGCCCGCGCGCAGGAGCGTTGGGCCATCTTCAAATCCGATGATTGTGCTTTCGACACCGACGGGGCAGGGGCCTGCGTCCAGAACTGCGTCGATACGGCCGTTCAGGCCTGCGAGGACATGCGCCGCTGTTGTCGGTGAAACCCGTCCGGACGGGTTTGCGGAAGGCGCGGCGATGGGGCGACCGGCGGCGTTCAAAAGCGCGGTTGCGACGTCGCCTGCAGGGATGCGAATGGCGAGGCTGGGGCCTCCGGCGGTGACCAGTTTCGAGATGCCGCTGTCCGGTTTCAGGGGCAGAACCAGGGTCATTGCTCCGGGCCAGAACGCGTCCGCGAGCCGGCGCGCGGCGTCCGTGAAATCGCAAAGCCGTTCCGCCGTTTTCATGTCGGGGACATGGGCGATCAGTGGGTTGAAGCTGGGGCGGCCCTTTGCGGCAAAGATCCGGGCCACGGCTGTGTCGTTCGTGGCGTCCGCACCAAGTCCGTAGACGGTTTCGGTTGGGAACGCGACGAGTTGCCCCTTGGCAAGCCTTTGGCCTGCTTTGGTAATCTCGTCCGGGCTTGTGCCGAGGACACGGGTTTCGAGCCTGTCGTTCATTTGCGGCCTTCGTGACGCTGCGTTCAGGTTGTGGGGGCGGGCCGGGGCGCGCATGGTGGTGAGTGACTTGTGGAGGCTTAGCGCTGCGCATGTCTTTTGCCAAGCTGCCAGAAGAGGTCGGGGATGTCCTTTCGTTCGCCAGTTTCCGAGATTGAATTCATTTTGGCCGAGGTGGCCGGATACAAAGACGTGGTTATGACCGCGCGTTTTGCCGACGCTGAACCCGCAACCGTATCTGCGGTGCTTGGTGAAGCCGCGCGCGTGTGTGACGCGGTGATTGCGCCTTTGAACCGGGTATCTGATCTTCATCCGGCGCAGCTGGAGAACGGCGTTGTGCGTGTGACTCCGGGGTTTGATACGGCTTTTGCGGCGATCTCGGAAGGTGGCTGGATTGGTTTGGCGGCGGCCCCGCAGTGGGGCGGAATGGGCTTGCCCGAGACCGTTCAGTTTGCAGTCAATGAAATGATGTCGGGCGCGTGCATGTCGTTTCAGTTGTTGCCCCTGCTGTCTCAGGGGCAGGCCGAGGCTTTGGACGCTCATGCGTCTGACGAGATCAAGGCGCTGTATATTCCAAATCTGTTGTCGGGGGCGTGGTCGGGAACGATGAACCTGACAGAGCCACAGGCGGGCAGCGACGTGGGCGGTGTGCGCACCAAGGCGGTTGCCAACGGCGATGGAAGTTTCGCAATCACCGGTCAGAAGATTTATATTTCGTGGGGCGATCATGATCTGGTCGACAATATCTGTCATCTGGTGTTGGCGCGTTTGCCGGACGCACCGGGCGGGACCAAGGGCATCAGCATGTTCATGGTGCCAAAGTTTCTGCCGGACGGCGATGGTGCGCCCGGTGTTGCGAATGCGCTGCGCCCGGTGAGCCTTGAGCATAAGTTGGGGATCCACGGGTCTCCGACGGCGGTGATGGAATATGACGGCGCGACCGGGTGGCTTGTCGGCCCCAAGAACGGCGGCATGGCGGCGATGTTCACGATGATGAACGCCGCGCGTCTGACGGTTGGATTTCAGGGCGTGGGTGTGGCCGAGGCGGCCTATCAGAAGGCGGCGATTTTTGCCTCGGAGCGCACTCAGGGCAAGGTTGGCGGCACCGGGGCGATTATCGAATTTGCTGATGTGCGCCGGATGTTAATGGGGATGAAGGCTGATATTTTTGCGGCGAGGGCGATTTGTTATGCCTGCGCCGTTGCTTTGGATATGAGCCGGGCGACGGGCGATGCGGCATGGCACGCACGCGAGGCGTTTTTGACGCCGATCGCCAAGGCTTTTGGGTCTGATGTGGGTGTGGCCGTGGCCAGCGAGGGCATTCAGGTCCATGGCGGCATGGGATTTGTTGAGGAAACGGGTGCGGCGCAATTTCTGCGCGATGCGCGGATCACGCCAATTTACGAGGGCACCAATGGAATTCAGGCGATGGATTTGGTTGGGCGCAAGTTGATGGATGGGGGCGACGCGGCCTTTGCCTTGCTGGACGAAATCGAAGCGGGGGCCGAAGCGGTTCGGGGTGCGATGCCGATATTGGGCGAGGCGGTCTGGGGCGCGGCGGAGAATTTGCGCGAGGCAACCGAGTGGCTGTTGACGCAGGATCAATCGGCGCGGTTTGCTGTTTCGGTCCCGTATCTTCGGGCATTCGCACGTGTGCTGGGCGGGCATTACCATCTGAAGGCTGCTGATGCGGTTGGCGGAGCGGGGCCGCGTGCAGGTCTGGCACGGTTTTACATTGAGCGATTGTTGCCGGAGCATGTCGGTCTACTGAGCCAAGTGCGCGTCGGTGACAAAGGGCTTTACGATCTGAGTGTGGATGACCTACTTGCCTGATGGCAGATTTTGCACGGTCCATTCGTTATCCCTTTGAGACGCCTCCCCCAGAAGGCGAGATGACCGAAGTTGCCGAGGGCATTTTATGGGCGCGACTGCCTTTGCCGATGGCGCTTGATCATGTGAATGTCTACGCGCTTGAGGGCGACGATGGCTGGACGGTGGTGGACACCGGGTTCGACAGTCGCCGCACGCGGGCGATCTGGCGGAAATTGCTGGCGGGGCCGTTGGCGGGCAAGCCTGTGGCACGGGTTCTGATCACCCATCATCATCCCGATCATATGGGGCTGGCGGGCTGGTTTCAGAGCGAACATGGTGCCGAATTGCTGACGTCGCGGACGGCGTGGCTGACGGCGCGGATGCTGATATTGGACGAACAGACGCGTCCCGCACCGGAGACGGTTGCGTTTTGGCGATCGGCGGGAATGCCGGGCGACATGCTGGCGCGCCGGGCCGAAGAGCGGCCGTTTAATTTTGCTGACACAGTTGCGCCATTGCCGCTTGGGTATACGCGGGTGCAGGGCGATGAGCGGTTGGAGCTTGGGGGGCGCGGGTGGCTGGTTTTGACGGGCCACGGACACGCGCCTGAGCATCTGACGTTGTGGTCGGAGGATTCAAGCGTGGTGCTTGCCGGGGATCAGATTATTGCGTCGATCTCGCCGAATATCGGGGTCTATGCGACGGAGCCCGAGGCGGACCCGGTGGCGGAGTGGCTGGAGTCTTGTGAGCGGTTTCAGATTTATGCCGATCCGCGACAGCTTGTGTTGCCGGGGCATAAATTGCCGTTTGTGGGGACGCAGACGCGGTTGGATCAGTTGATCCAGAATCACCATGGCGCTTTGGCGCGGCTTGAAGCGTTTCTGGGTGAGCCGCATACGGCTGTCGAATGCTTTCGGACGTTGTTCAAGCGGGATATCGGATCGGCGGAGTTTGGGCTCGATTTGGTCGAGGCGATGGCGCATTGCATTCACCTTTGGCATGCTGGGCGGGTCACGCGGGTGATGCGCGACGATGGTGCGTGGCTTTGGGCCGCACGGGGAGATGTCTGATGGACGACAAGATCGAGACCACAGCGGAACATATCGAGGGCGACGCGATGCGCCTTGCGCGGGCGGTGCATACGGGGGACGGGCCGTGTCCCGGCCCCGAGGATGCGCCGTTACCGGAGGCGGTGGCCAAGAAGCCGTTAGCCGATAAAAGCCCGGCGGAATGGGCATATGAGCGGTTGATTCTGTATATCAATAATTTCGAAACGCAGCTGGACGCCGAGCAAGAGGTTGCGATGGGTCTGACGGACACCGGGGCGGGTGTGTTGCGGATCGAGGGGCTTGGGTATTTTGACCCGGACCTTGTGACGTTTTACGGCACAGACGCAAGCGGCGCGCGCATTCAGCTGGTGCAGCATGTCACGCAGTTGAATGTGGTGCTGCGGGCCACGCGCAAGCCGGATGAGGCGACGCCTGCTCGTCGGATCGGGTTTGATCTGGCGAAAGGGCTGGATGCGGGGTGAGGTGCGGCGAAGGATCTTATTGGTTGGGTCGTGACACTGGCGATGGATTGCGGTAGCACCTTTACAAACACGAACCGGAGACACAGCCATGGCTGAACACAAGCACGGCAGCATGAACATCGAAGATCACGAAAAGACATTCGTGGGCTTTATGAAGTGGTCAAGAAATGTCGCGATTTTCTCGATTGGCGTTCTGCTTTTCCTTGCGATCTTCAACACCTGATCTTTTTGGCGCGAGGCGGCTTTCCTTGCGCTGTTTGATCCTTCTGATTTTACCCCTGATTCTGGCTGCCTGTGGCGGTCCCGCGGAGCCTGTTTGGGCTCCGGATGCTGCTGTTGAGCGCGCGGCCTATATGCATGACGGGCCTGCGCGTGTGACTTTGTTCACTGTGATCAGTACGC
The DNA here is from genome assembly GCA_029287375.1 of Boseongicola sp. Taxonomy (GTDB): domain Bacteria; phylum Pseudomonadota; class Alphaproteobacteria; order Rhodobacterales; family Rhodobacteraceae; genus Boseongicola. Next base: position 11,638 of record JARFRG010000283.1, read on the forward strand.
GCAATGGGTCCGGCGGGCATTCGGGATTGATGATCAATGGCCGCGAGCGTGTGCTGTTTGATCCAGCCGGGTCGTTCAAGGTGCCGTTCGCGCCAGAGCGCAACGACGTCTTGTTTGGTGTGACCGCGCGGACGTTGAGCGCCTATATCGACTATCATGCGCGCGAAGCTTGGGATGTACGGGTGCAGGAAGTCGACGTGACGGCTGCGCAGGCGACGGCTTTGGTGGATGCGGTGAAGACCTATGGTGCGGTGCCTAAGGCGCAGTGTTCTCTGGCGATCACGCGGATATTGGCGGGCGTTAACGGCTTTGAAGGTGTCGGCGTGACGTATTTTCCGACTGCTCTGTCGGATGATTTCGGGCAGATGTCTGGCGTGCGTGAGCGAATGGTCACGGATGCGACGGCGGACACATCGCACAATGTGATCTTCCAGGAGCGCCGCTAGAGCAGGTAGCCCAGTGCGGCGTAGGTCGCGATTCCAGCGAAAATTCCGGGGAACATGCTTTTGCGCCACCAACCGACTGTGATGGTCGCAAAGGCGGCTGCAATGCGGACTGGATCGGCGTCGCCAGTGACTGGGTGCGGCGCAAGCACCAGCGGAGCCACCAGCCCCGGCAGAACCGCGACGGGCGTGTAGCGCAGGTGGCGCAGCACCCAATCTGGCAGGGTGCGGTTGCCGATCAGGCCAAGGAACGAAAAGCGGATCAGATAGGTGCCGACCCCCATGATCGCGATGATCGCCCAGATTTGCGCGTCGGAGTAGCTCATCGCCCGCGTCTCCGTTCGATCTCGGCGCCGACGACCATTGCGAGGAGCGCGGCAACGAGAAGGCCAGTGCCTGCGGGCATGAAGGACAAGGCGAGGGCCGCGATAACCGACACGGCCGCGGCCGCGAGGTGTGCCAGCGTCTTGAGCATCGGTGCGGCGAGGGCGAGGAACAGAATCGGCATGGCAAAGTCGATATTGAAGCCATTCAGGAAGCGGTCTCCGAAGACTGCCCCGACATAGGTGCCTAAGAACCAGAGCGGTGTCATCAGCGACACGCTGCCCAGGAAGTAGCCGACCTTTTCGCCGACATTCATCGGCGGATCCTGTTCATAGCGCACGATGGAGATGGCGTAGCTGGCGTCGAAATTGATGTAGGCCACGAGCGCGCGTTGCCACAGTGAGGCGGTGCCAATGTGGGGTTGCAAGCTGGCCGAATACATCGCCATGCGCAGGTTAACGGCGAGGGCAGCGGCGATGACGCTCCAGACGGGGACGGCTTCGGTCATCAGTTGCACGGCGGTGAATTGCGACGCGCCTGCGATTACGACGATCGTGAACCCCATGGCCTGTGCGACGGACAGGCCTGCCTCTGTCGCGACAATTCCGAAG
>JARFRG010000047.1 GCA_029287375.1 Boseongicola sp.
GTTGAGGGCGCGCATTTCAGATACCCCGGTCATTCTCGATGACGGAACCGAGGTCACAGTGACGGTGAGTGTCGGGGTTACGGTTGGCGGCGCGCCGCGCATTTGTGCGTCAGGCGCGGTGGTAACAATGATTGAGACGACCCGAGGTCAAAGCGGGGTTGCCGCGCGGCTTCTTGGTCTGGCGGACGGCGCGTTATATTCCGCGAAGGCGGCCGGGCGTAATCGGATCGAAGTTGCGCTTACTCCCGCCTGAGGCGACGTAAATCCCGCGCGAGCCGCTTGGTATAGGCGGCGCGATCTTCCGGTGTCATGCCTGCCAACTGCTCAATCAAAAGAGCTTCTCCGATGCTTTGACGTCGCAGAGCAATATCGCGCTGTTCTTGCAGGATGGACTGGACCAATTCCGCATCAAAGGGGTCAGCGGTCAGCGCGGTCAGCAATGTCTCAAAACGCGCGCGCAACGCATCGCGGTTTTCCCGCAAGCGGTCACCGTCGCCAAGGATTTGTCGATTAAGTGCACGACGATCATCCGCATCGAGGGCGCGAATAAAGGGGATGCCGACCAACGTGCGCGCGGGGCCTTCGACGCGACTTGACCGGTCCGGACCACGATTGGCCATGAAAGCTCCGGCGACAACGCCGATGATCAGCATATTGCAGACAAGAGAAACCGCGAGAACAGGCATGAGCCATTTGCGTTTCGTTGGGATTGGGGCGCTCATCCGTCGATCCCCTCATCGCTGAAGCCGCTCAGGGCCACGGCTGGAAGAAAGGCAGAGACGTCGAAATCTTCCGTGTCACCCAAGGCCAACGCGCTGGCGAAATCTGTCGACGGCACCTGAAATCCGATCCAGACGCCCGCGAGGGTCGCGGCAGCCAGTCCGGATACCGGGAAAAGCGCCGTTGCGAACCTCGACCAGAAACCCGGGTTAGCTGCCGTGCCTGGCGCCGGAATGGTTTGCGCGGCGATGGCGGCGTCGGCGTCGGCTTCGAGACGTGCAAGGAAATTCGGCGTCAGACTTGGGTCATCCGCGCGCGCGCTGTCGAATAAGGCCTCCAGCGCCAGATCGTCTTTTGTGTCATTGGTCATCTTCATACCCCAGTTCGGCTCGCTTGCCCCGCAATGCCGCCCCGAGCGCCCGTTTTCCGCGCGCCACGAGACTTTCCACCGCTTCAACGCCGATGTCCATGATCTCGGCGATATCCGGATTGCTCCGTTCTTCCAGATGTCTTAGCACCACAGCCTGCCTTTGGCGGTCCGGCAAGGTGTTCAGCGCGGCCGACAACGCGTCCCGTCGGGCGACATATGTCATCTTTTCGACGACGCTTTGCAAATCCGCAGCTGGCTCTGCAATGGCGTCGATGTCGACTGCGGGCTTTCGCGCCCTCAGGCGGTCGGTACATAAATTCACCAGTACGCGAAAACACCATGTGGACACTTTGGCCTCGCCCTGTCGCCATTCCGGTGCGATTTTCCAAAGTCTCACCAGAGTCTCTTGAACAACGTCTTCGGCTTCGGCCCGATCGTTCAGCACGCGGCTCGCATGGGCCAACAGACGTGGTGCGAGCCGCGCAATCAGTACGCGCGTCGCCGCTGCGTCGCCGTTGGCAACGGCGACCAAAAGCGCCGAGTCTGGCACCGCATCGGAGATGGTGTCGGTTTGTAAGCGTTGCATAATCTGCGAACAGGCCTAGCGCCGGATCATCGTGCGGACAATCCGGCACCGGTTCGTCTGTGTCAAATCCAAGCAGCGTTATCCGCCCCGTTTGCCACTTTTGCCGCCTTTGCCACCGCGACGGTCGGCCATCTGTTCGCGGAAGGCGTCGAACTCTTCGGCGCTTACGCCGCCTGAGTTGTCTGTGTCTGCGCGCTGGATCATCCGTTCACCGCCACGACCACCGCCCTGACGGGCCTCTATGGCATCGCGGCTGACGCTTCCGTCGCCGTCTGCATCAAGCCGTGCAAACATTTCTGTTGCGCGTTCGGCGGCCTGTGCTTGCATGTGTGCGATGAATTCGGCTTCGGTGATTTGCCCATCGTTATTGGTGTCGATATCGGCAAACCGGTTTGCGCGCCCGGCGTCAAAGTCGGAGGCGTCAATTTCACCACTGCCATCAACGTCAAGAGTGGCAAAATCCATGGGGCCAGGACCCTGACGGCGATCCTGCGCTTCTGCGACGCTGAAACCGGCGGTGATTAAAAGGGCGGTAAGGCCAAGTTTGAGAGAGGTGTTGGTCATTTGAAGTCGTTCCTTTGTGCTTCGATAAGTCTGTTCGATGACTCTCAAACGGACGCTGTGCTGAATTCCGTCGCACATACTGAAAATAGTTTTGAATAATCGCGACATCCCGCCGCAAGGACATTTCGCGCCCTTTCCATTCTATGTGACCCTCTTGAGGATTGGACCTGTTTGGAATGGTTCGGTTCTGTACGGAAAGCTGGATAATGTATCACGACCACGAAAATATTGTGACGCAAGGCGTCGAAGATGAAACGGCTGATCGTGATGTGCGGGAATCAATGCTGCGCGGATGGCGGCGGAAATGTCCGAACTGCGGGCGAGGCCCATTGATGAAAAGCTATCTGAAAGTGCGCGATACCTGCCCGGTTTGCGATGAGGAACTGCTGCATCACCGTGCGGATGACGGCCCGGCCTATCTGACAATCCTGATTGTCGGTCATCTGATGGCGCCTGCGCTGATCTGGGCGTTCACCGAATTTCGGCCCGATCCGATGGTGCTCGCTTCGACCTTTACAGTAGGCTGTGTGGCGCTTTCATTGTATCTGTTGCCCCGATTGAAGGGCGCAATTGTGGGGCTGCAATGGGCAAAACGTCTGCATGGATTTGGCGACCCGCATCGGGGCTGATGCCATGAGGGATGACGTGCCCGTCCGCGCGGCGTCGACGATTATTCTGGTTCGTGATGTTGAGACAAGACCCGCAGTCCTGATGGGGCAGCGGGGCAAGGGCGCAATTTTCATGCCACATAAGTATGTGTTTCCGGGCGGTGCCGTGGATGACGCGGATGAAGGGGAGCGACTGGTGTCCCCGCTTGATCCGCGCAGTCGCAGGCTGTTGTCTCTTGAAGTCGGTGAGGTGGATGTAAGCCCAGAGGCCCTTGTGGTTGCCGCAATTCGGGAGCTGTCAGAGGAAACAGGTCTGGTGCTTGAGCGCCCCGATGCGCTTCGGTTTTTCTTGCGGGCGATCACACCGCCCGGACGGCCACGGCGGTTTGATGCGCGATTTTTTCTGGCCCCTGCTGAAGCGGTTCGGGGCGGGCCTGATGCAGATTTCTACGATAGTGATGAGTTGTCCCGATTGCATTGGGTGCCGCTTGTGGATGTGCGGGCGTTGGATTTGGCAAATGTGACAGCGATGGTTCTGGATCGGCTGGCGTCACACTTGCCATCGCTTGAAACACCTGACCGCGTACCGCTGGTGCGCAATGACCGGATTGAGGATCGTGTGATTTGGTTAGGGTGATCCGATCAAGGCAATCGCGGTGATTGAAACGGTCAAAAGCCCCATGCCAAATAATTCGCGCGGGGAGGTTTTCTCGCGAAAGAACAAGACACCCATGGCAAGCGAAAAGATCAGCTCGATCTGACCCACCGCGAAGACATAGGCGGCGTTCTGGAGGGAAAAAGCCGCGAACCAACACCAGCTTCCGATCAGTGAGAATACACCGACGAGCGACGATTTCCGCCAGCCTTTCAGGGTTTCGGAAATCTGGCCCGGCTCACGAAGTGCAAGCCATAGCCCAAGTGAAACGGCCTGCGCGCTGGCAACAAAAGCCAGCGTAAGGCCTGCCACAAGGAAGGTGTCTGTGCTGTTCATTGCCAGAACTGCGCCGCGATATCCGACCGCAGAGAACGCGAAAAATACGCCTGATAACAGGCCGATAGCTGCCCCTTTGTTAAAGATGCCTCCGCCTTCCGGTGCCTCTGACAAAAGCAGGACGCCGACAAACCCAAGGGCGATGAAGGCCGCGCCAGAGGGATCAACACGATCCCCGAGAATGACCAGGCCTGCCAGTGCAGTCAGCATGACTTCGGTTTTTTTGAAGGTGATGCCAATCGCAAAGGCGCGGCGTTTGAAAAGCGCGACGGTGCAGATGGTGGCAAAAATTTGCATGGCCCCGCCCGACAGCGCGTATGGCCAAAAGCTGGGTTTTACGGTTGGGAAAGTGGCGGGCGTGAAGGCGATGTAAGCCGTCATGATTGCGATGACGACGGGGGCGGACCACAAAAAGCGCGCCCATGTGGCTGCAGCGGGGCTGAGTGCGCCACCGGCCAGCACTTTTTGGATCGCAAAGCGAAAGGTTTGCGCGGCGGCGGCGGTGATGGCGAGGATGACCCAAAGCTCCATTGGCGGACCTTGAGTGGAAAGCGCTGGAATGAAAAGCGCTTAACCGCGACGCCAAAGTGGGTGTGGGACCGGGTCTTTGGATTTCAGAAAATACCTGGCAAAGACCTCGGCGTAAGAGCGATAGAAATAGCCGTTGTTTTGCGTGAGGTATCGGTCGGGATCTTGGCGGAACAGGCGTGGCAGTTGATACCATGGCACGCGCGGATGGCTGTGGTGCAGGACATGGTAATTGTTGTTGAGGAACAAAAGCGCCAGTGGCCCGCGATCATCGATAATGACGGTGCGGCCATTCGTTTGTTGGTGTGCCTGATGCTCGAGGAAGGTGCGGATTTTGAGAAGCGACAGACCTGTGTAGGCGGCGAGGGCGTAGGCCCAGACGGGCATTGTTGTGACGGTGGCGAGCCAAAAGAGCACGGGGAGAAGCGCGGGCAGGTGTAGCGCCCAGCCTTTGAGGACGCGGGGGTCTGTGCGGCGCGCGCGCCAGTCCGATCGCAGGAAGCACAGGGTGCCAAGGAGTGGGCCGATCACAAGGCGACCGGCCAGCGTGTTGTTTGCGGTGCGGATGAGCCTGGCGAAGCGGTGCATTGCCTCCCAGTCGCCGGGATCAAGGTAATTGCTTTCGGGGTCGTCGTAGGGATCGGTCAGGCGGCTGTCGAGGTGGTGGTCAAGATGCGTGTCGCGAAAGCGCGCGTAGGGTAAGATGAGAGTGAGGGCCGGCGCGACGATAAGCGCATTCAGGGTCTTGTTGCGGAAAGGGTGGCCGTGAATGGCTTCGTGTTGCAGCGACGAAAATTGCGCGATGGCGATGGCGGTGACCAGGATTGCGAGAGGCAGCGATACCGTCGGAAGCCATGTCGTCGCGAATACCCAGACCGCATAGGTGCCGGCCACCATGAGGAGCGTTGGCCATTCAACGATTCCGGGCGTGGCTGATGAAAAGAGCGCTTTGATTTTCGGAGTTCCCATAGAACAGCATTCGCACTTGTCGGGCCAGGGCGACATTTGGTAAGTGGTGAACATTAATTCACGTTTGGTGAATTAAAACTACATCTGTGAGATTAATGGACAAACGAGACCGCGCGCACCTGTTCAAAATACGGCTATCCGAAGCGATGGCGGTCAAATCCGCGACTCAGAGCGGATTGGCGCGCGACGTGGGCGTGGACCGCTCGACGATATCTCAGCTTTTGACGCGCGATACGGCAAGGATGCCGAACGCACAGGTCGTGGCCGAATGCGCCACCGCACTGGGCGTGTCCGGCGACTGGCTGTTGGGGCTGTCGGACAAGCCGGAACGTGCAGCCGATTTGTTGGCGGCCTCGATGCAGGTGTCACAAGCGCCGCGAGCGCTGATCGATGAACAGATATTTGAGTGGCACCAAGAGGCCGCTGGTTACAAGATACGCCATGTTCCGGCGGCGTTGCCTGATATGCTTAAGACGCGCGCGATGCTTCAGTGGGAATACGAGCCACATCTGGGGCGGACTGCAAAGCAGGCGATCGGAGCAAGTCGAGACCGGCTGGATTGGATACAGCAGTCTTTGTCCGACTACGAGATAGCCATGCCGCTTTACGAGATTGAATCGCTATCGACGTCGACGGGGTATTATCGCGGGTTGCCGAGGGACGTGCGCGACGAGCAGATGCAATATCTGACGCAGCTCCATGCCGAGCTTTATCCGTCGTTGCGGGTGTTTTTGTTTGATGCCCGACGGCTGTGGTCAGCGCCGTTGACGGTATTTGGTCCGTTGGTTGCGGTGCTTTATGTTGGGCAGCACTACATGGCGTTTCGTGACCGCGAGCGTGTCAGAGTGTTGACCGAGCAATTCGACGGGCTGGTGCGTGAGGCCTATGTGTCAGAGCGCGACTGGCCCGCACATCTTCAGGCGCTTTCGGCTTTTTCTTCGGGCGGTTGAGGGGGCTGGGCCTTGGGGGTGAATTCCTGCGCGGCGAGTTGAGACAGGACGATTGTAGCGTCTGATTTCGCGCTTGCGTCGGTTTTGGATGAGACATCAATCACATAGCCACCGTCGGCTCCCTGGTCGACCCGCAGAACCTTGGCTGGCCGCAGGGCGCAGCCTTGTACTGCATCCACGTCAAAGTCCGTGGTGACAACAGCAATTGTGGCCTCGCGGGGGGCTTCGCCTTGTGCGCGCTGAATGACTTTGCGCATCAACTCAAGACGTTCGGGCAGGCAGATTACAACCCAATCGGCGCCGCGTACTGTGCCTGAGATGGTGGTTTCGCGCGACCAATCACGCTTGAGACCAGGGACACCCGTGGCGATGGGGTCGGGGTCGAAACCTGAAACAGCCCATCCCGACGCGTGGAAGGCACGGGCGATGTCTCCGCCGCGTGTGCCAAGCCCAAGAACCGCTACTTTTCGGGTCATGGTGCCTCCTGCGTGGTCAATTGAAGTTGCGAAATGTCGTAGCCATTGAACGCCAGAATATCGCGCGCCGCTTTCAGACGGTCGGCGGGGATGACGGGTTTGCGGTTCAGGATCCAGCCAGAGCGGCCTGCCGGGGTGCCGACCACGGCCGTGCGGTAATCTGTGTCGACCCAAAGCACCCAATAGTCGGCTGCAATTGGAACGCCCTGCAGGCGGATTTCGAGGCGGCCGGGGCCGTCAATGCGCGCGGTTCCGGCAATTGTCTTGGGGCCATCGTCAGTATCGCAGGCGTTCAGAACATTCAAAGTGCCACTACCGGAGGGAGTATAGATGGCCGTGGTGTTTCGGCATCCAGATTGAAACGGCACCGGAAAGCTTGCGATCTCGTACCATGTGCCGGCGTATGCGGCGGCATCGAAGGTGGCCATTGACGAGATCGGCACGTCGGTGTCCCGGTATTCCGGGAGGGCGACACAGGCTGACAGGGCCAGAGGGAGCACGGCCAACCAACGCATCAATTGATACACTGGGTTGCGATCTGGCCACCGTCCGTCAGGATCTGGTGGCAGCCAAGAAACGGCGTCGTCGGTGCGCAGGTGCGCGATCGGGCAAGGCAAATGCTTTCGCAATCAGAGGCTTCGCGGCATTGCTGGTTGGCGTCGCGGGTTGGGAGATAGCAGGTGAACAGGATACCGCCTGCGCGCGCACCCCAGCGTCCACCCGAGTTTTCACATTCGGTTCGCGGACCTTCCAGAATGTCGAATGTCCCGCCGGTTTCGGCAGATGCACGGGGTCCGTCCTCCTGACACGCAGAAAGCGTCAAGGTCAGGCAGACAGCAATTAGACCGCGGACGATCGGTGGCATTTGTCCTCCCAAGACACCCCTGTTGAGCCGGACACTAGGGGCGCGTCTTGGGTCGGGCAAGCAGGCCTTGCCTCAGAATGGCATCGGGTTGGCGCGGTGTGCTTTGGATACCTCAGCCAACAGTTCGTCGGGCAGTTCGACCGAGGGTGCCTTGAGGATATGGGCCAGTTGTTGCGTCGTTGTTGCTCCGAAGATCGGGATTGTCGGGAAGGGGCGTGTCAGGGTCCATTGCAGGGCCATATGGGTCAGGTCGACGCCGTATTTGTCGGCGATCGCTGCATAGACTTCGACGACTTCGTTGACGCGTGGGCTGGTGCGCCCGCCCATGCCTTCGTTGATCGACTTGCGTGATCCCTTTGGAATGCTTCCGCCCCGGTATTTGCCGGTGAGATATCCACAAGCGAGGGGTGAAAAGGCGAGCAGGGTGACGTCTTCGTGGTTGCCCAACTCGGCCAGATCGGTGTCGTAGAGTCGGGACAAGAGCGAGTATTCGTTCTGCATTGTCGCAACGCGCGGACCGCCTGCGGCTTTGGCGGCATTCAACCACTGCATTGTGCCCCACGCGCTGTCGTTTGACAGACCAAAGGCGCGGATTTTGCCTTCTGCGACAAGTGCGGCCAGTTCGTCCATGACCTCTGCCATATTGTCGAGAATGGCGTCGGTGGCGGGCTGTTTGTCGGGGGCAAAGTCCCAATTCTGGCGGAAGTGATAGGATCCGCGGTTGGGCCAGTGGAATTGGTAGAGGTCAACGTAATCTGTTTGCAAACGGCGCAGTGAGCCTTCGAGTGTCTCGCGCAGTGTGGCGGCCGAGATGTCTTGCCCCGGTCGCACAAAAGCGCCGTTCGGGCCGCTGTGTTTGGTAGCGATTACAATCTGGTCGCGCTTGCCGGATTTGACGTTCCAATTGCCGATGATCGTTTCGGTGTTGCCGACGGTTTCAGCAAGAACCGGATTTACGGGATACATTTCGGCAGTGTCGAGAAAGTCGATGCCCGCCTCAAGCGCCATATCGATCTGGGTGTGGCTGTCGGGTTCAGAGGTCTGGGTGCCGAAGGTCATGGTGCCGAGGCAATAGTCGCTGACCTCGATGCCGGTGCGGCCGAGTGTTGTGCGGTTCATTGGGGGATTCTCCTTTGCTTACTGAAAGGGATAGCGTTGTTCGTGCGATTGGCAAGTTGGTGTCGGAAGGGATTGAGAACAGAAAGCGAACATGATAGATTTCGACCATGCCGGCTTCTGATGTTGCCCACCTTTTGACCCGCCAGACCCACCGTCGTCGTGGGGCGTCTGCGGTTGCGTTTCTTGAGGGGCTGACGATGGAGCGGGGGCGGGCGCACGAGATATGTGGCACGGCGCGACGGACGTTGGCGATGGCGGTGGCGCAGGCGATGGTGGGTAATGTGCTGTGGATCAGGCCATCGTGGACGCCGGGGCGGTTGAACCCGGATGGGTTCGTGCGCTTTGTTGACCCGGGTCGGATCATTATGGTGACGCCAAAGCGGCCCGAGGATTTGTTGTGGTGTGCCGAAGAAGGGCTTCGTGCAGGTATTATTCCTTTGATTATCGCGGACTTACCCGGACCTCCGGGGCTGACGGCGGTGCGGCGCTTGCATCTGGCGGCGGAAACCGGGGCCGAAATGTCGGGGACCGCGCCTTTGGGGCTGTTGCTGACGCCGGATCGGGGCGGTGCGCCGGGGGTGGAGAGCCGCTGGTCGATGCAGCCTGCACACCCCGATGCCAAGGGTGAGGTTTGGGTGCTGGATCGGGTCCGGGCGCGAACGCAACCGGAAAAGCGATTTCACATCAAAGGTTTAAAGTCAGGTTTGGCGCTGGGCGAGGCGCCCTAAAGTCGTCGTGGCCATAAAAGCGCGAGAACTGTCGTGGCAAAAAGCGCGGTGGCGATCCAGCCGAAATACCAAAGCTGCCCGGCCTGAACGTCTTCGGCGTAAGACGCCGCGAACCGGGTCTTGCCCATATGCGCCATGGCAAAGGCGAGGCCCGTCAAGACAAGTGCTGCAAGCGTGGAGGTCCAGCGAAATCGGGTCGCATAGCGCAAAATAAGGGCCAGAACCGCCCCAGCGGGCGCACCAATTAACGCAACCTTAACGGCCCAGAACGGATGTGCGCCCAAAGATTGAGACAGACCGAAAAGGGCTGCCAAAACAACGATTGCCGCCGCGAGGGCGAAGGGAATTATTTTTCTGATCAATGCCTTATTCCGCAATTTGCTGCGAATTTTTTAACTGCTCGTCGTCAAGATAGGCACAGGCGCCGATTCGAAAAAACCCATCAATCGCAGCCCGTGTGTCGTATGTGACATCCTTGCCGGGTGGCTTGGTTTCACCGGGTGAATTATCGGGGCGGTCAACGTCCGGCATGATAGAAACTCTTTGCTAATGTAAGGTGTGGACCACGCGCGCAAGCGGCGTGAGGCAAACCTCTGACTTGGTTCCCGTGGGTGTGCGGGGATGGATGTCGGTTGTTCAGGCGGCCTTTCCTTTAGGAAACACAGCGGCGGCGGGCTGGGAAGGCGGGATCGAAGGTTTCAGAAATCCAGTCGGTTCCCGCCTGAATCGCAGGACTGCGTCAGCGCAAAATGGCTGTGCGGGCGGCGGGTTCCCCCGCGACCGGCAGGGGTGTGCCGAGAGAGCCTAGCGTTTGCGCCAATGACCGATGAGCGAGGTGATTGCGATGATGATCCACAGAACCTCGATGAGGATTGCGCCGGCGTTGGGGCGATACCAGAGTGAGAAAAGGATCAAAGCCGCGCCAATGAGATTGAGCGCCTGAAATGTGGGTTGGTCGCCCGCGAGCCATTTTCGTGTCACAGCAAGGTAAGCCCCTGCAATGAATAGAGAACCGACGATACCGATGGCGTCGTAAAGAGCGAAATCTTTGATCATATGGCCTGTTCTATCGGGCGCTTTGGGGCGGGAAAAGCGGTTTCGGTATTGCGTCGGTGCGTCCGTTCGCTGTGTTTTGCGCATGTTAACGCGACCGCGAGAGGCTTGGGACTTGCCTCAAAACCCCTCACAAAGCGCGAGCCCGCCGATGACCCTCCCTTTTCCATGGATGCCTTCGAAATCCGGGACCAAGTCACGCCGTATGGCGGAGGCGCGGTTTCACCAACTTTTGTTTCACGCTTTTCACGAGCAGAACGGGTTTCTGGACGCCGCGCGCCGCGACGTGCCAGAGGCCTGGCTGACGCTTGAAATGGATGTCGAGACCGATGCGCCAAAAGAGAAGGTGTCGCTGTATCTCGATACGGCGGTGGTCAAGATGTATCGCGCCATGGGGCCCGGCTATCAGGGACGGATCAACCGCATTCTTGAAACATGGATGCAGATGAAGATGGCCGAGAAAACGGACATGTACCGTGACCTGTTGGGCCAGCTTGAGGCGGACGGGGCGGCGCGGCAAGACATTGGCGTGCCTGATACGGTCATCGCCAATGGCAAGACGTTGGCGGAAAACTGGGCCTACAATGAGGGTCTGCAGGACGGTTTGGCGTTTGCGCGGCGCGCGGCGGCCCAAAAGGAGGAGACCGCGCCCGGAGATAGTGGCCCGGACGCGGCCTGAGATTCTGGATCAGAGCAGCGCGATGTTCTCTGCGTTCTCGCGGCCGTCACGACCCGAGGCAAGATCGTAGCTGACCTTTTGGTCGTCAGCGAGGCCGGTGAGGCCCGAGCGTTCGACTGCGCTTATGTGAACAAAAATGTCTTTTCCGCCCCCATCTGGTGCGATGAAGCCGTAGCCTTTGGTGGTGTTAAACCATTTCACAGTGCCGGTGGCCATGCGTGAGGTCTCCGTATCTTAGGGCCGCCCACGGGATGTGGCGGCTGTGGCCAGGGTCGTCTAGTTCGAAACTGAGGCCGATATCGGAGACAGTGGGTCGAGTAGCGAATAGCGCGTTTGATGATCCAGATTCCTGGATTTTAATCAAGAAAATTCAGGTCGTGTGGGTGGGGTGGCCCTGCGTCTGGCAATGATTTGCCGATGTCTGTGGTGTGGATTTGTGTGTTTGCCGCATTGTTTGGCGAAAGATTGCAGTGCTTTGGAGGTCGTGGCAGAGTGCGGATCAATGATCGGGGAGCGGGCAATGTTAGGGATCGGTGTGTTGATGGGCGTCGCGGGGACCGTGGCGATGGATGTATGGGCTGTAGTTCTTGACCGCTTCGCCGGGGTCTCGCGCCCAAATTGGGGGGCGGTAGGCCGCTGGGTTGTCGAAGCGTCGCGCGGGCGGGTTTTTCATGAGTCCATCGGCGACGTGGACGAGGTGCCGGGCGAAGTGCGGATCGGCTGGGCGTTCCACTATCTGGTGGGTGCGATTTACGGAGTGGTGTTTGTGGCCATCGCGGGCGCGGGGTGGCTTGCCGCGCCGACGTGGGGTGCGGTTTGGATTTTTTCGATCTTAACGATCGGTTTTGGGTGGTTTTTGCTTCAGCCGGGACTTGGGCTTGGGTGGGCTGCATCCAAGACGGACGATCCGTGGCGCGCGCGCGGACTTGGTCTGCTGGCGCATACGGTGTTCGGTCTGGGAATGTGGGGGATTGCTTTGGTGGTGTGAGGGACGGCTGCGAACACCCGTCCCGATATTTTAAAAGCTTCGCTTATGCGAGAGCGAGGTTGATCGCCGACTCGCGGCCGTCACGACCAGCTTCGATGTCGTACGTTACTTTCTGGTCGTCAGCCAGGCCGGTGAGGCCCGAACGCTCGACTGCAGAAATGTGAACGAAAACGTCCTTGCCACCTGTTTCAGGTGCGATAAAGCCGAAGCCTTTAGTAGAGTTGAACCATTTCACGGTGCCATTAGCCATCGTGTGTCTCCTAATAGTATGCGCCACCCACGAGATTGCGGTAGCCCGGCTTGGTCGGTCGAGATCGAAAGACTGAAAGCCGTATTAGGGAAGACAGTGGTCGAAATAGAATAACGTTCGCGAGGAGGCATATGGGGGGTTTCTTTGCAAAATGCAACTTAATTCGGCGGATGGTCTGTCACAGGGGGCGGAAAACCGAGAAAGCATGGCGTGGGGCGCGAATTGGGCTGATTTAAGGGCAAACGCGCGAAAAGTGCAGCGTTACGCGGAACTTTCCCCCTTATTTTTGCAACAGTGACGACTAGAACAGGGGCGTGACCGCGAGGGTGCGCGCATGACAGGTGTTTGCGGGCTGGTCGTTTTGGGTCGCAGTTGTGTTGGTTCTGTGAGGCATGTGATGAGTGCATTTGTGAGACTTGTGGTGCGGGATCCACGGCGCGCCGGGAGCGTTTGGCGCTCTTGGTGGCTGCGCGGGGTTAAGGGGCAGGGACGTTGTATCGGCGCTTATTCCGCGTCTTGTTCCAGCAACCAGTTGTAGACAGCCCGCACGGCCTTGCGGCGACTGGCTTGCTTATTGATCGCAACATAGTAGCCCCCAAATGGGATTTCGACAGCGTTCAGGCGCATCAGAACCCCGCTTTGCATTTCGGGTTCGCAGAGGTGTTTGTCCATGAGGACCGTGCCGAGGCCCGCGACCGCTGATTGGATCGCGAGGCGGGCGTTCAAGGGGTGCGGCAGGTCGAGTTTGGGCGGTGGGGTTAGCCCTGAGCGTTCGAACCATTCGTCCCAGACTTGGAAGGTTGCCTCTTGGACGAGGGCGGAGCGGGCCAGTGCGTCGAGGTCGACTTTAGCGCCGGACATCTGCACCGAACCGGGGGCTGCGAAGGCGCAAACGAGGCAGGGGAACAGGCGGGCGTAGTCTTGTTTGGGGTCGTGGCGCAGATAACGCAGGCCGAGGTCGAATTCGTGGGCTTCGATGTCCATGACGTCGGTTGAGATCGAAAGTCTCAGATCGATCTCCGGGTGTTGTGCTTTCAGGCTGGCAAGGCGGGGAATGAGCCAGCTTTGCGCGACGGTGTTTTCGGTGGTGAGGGTGACGACGCCGCTTGGCGGCACGGTCAGGGCTTCGGTGGCGAGCGATATGGCCTCGAAGGCTGGCGAGATTTTGTCGAAGTAGGCGCGGCCGGTTTCGGTGAGTTCGACGCCGGTGCTGCGGGCGCGAAACAGGCGGGTGTTGAGCCGGGCCTCAAGCCCGCGCACGTGGCGCGAAATGGCGGAGTGGGAGACGTTCAGCTCGTTGGCTGCTCGGGTGAAGCTGCCGAGGCGACCTGCGGCCTCGAAGGCGCGCAAGGGGTTCAGGGGCGGGATGGTCCAGGACATGAGGTATTGTGACTTTTTGGAACAATAGATGTCAAGGAACGGCGCTTTTTAGGCGGGTTGGGGAGGGGCATGATGTTCTCAGGGTAAGAATGGAGAGTGTCATGTCACTTATGGATCGACCTTTTACGGGTGCGCAGAGAGTAGGATTTGCGGCGCGGGTTGCGCAGGGAGTTAAGGGGGCTTGGGGGCGGTATGTGGCCCGGCTGGAGGAGACGGAGCTGACGGAGGCGCAGTGTAAGGATGCAGGGATTGAGTGGGGGGATTTGGAGCATTTGCGCGCACGTCGGGCGCCTTTGATTAAGTGACGCCCGTTGGACTGTCGCGGCTCAGGCTTTCAGATGGAGTTGATCCCAGCCGGTACCAGCAAAGATCGGCCCCTGATTTGCTTCGTGGGTTACGTGACCGGTGTGACCGGCATTGGACTCAAAGAACATCGGGCCGTCGGACTTTGTGATGGCCACATCCCACCCAATGAAGCTGATGTGCGGCACGCGGGCGTGGTGATCTTCCACCGCGGCGACGGCATCCTGAAAATGCGGAATCTCGGTGCCGAAGAATGGGATACCTGTGTCTGGATGTGCGGAAAGAGGAACCCAGTCTTTGTTGGTACCAAACTCAAAGAGTTTGCCACTCTTCAAATCAGCGGTGATCTTGAATGCGCTTTTAGAGATGATGTGCGTATCCCCGACGCTGCCGAGGCGCAGATAGGCACCAACAGCGCGAGTTTCGCCTTGATGCGAAATGGTGGAAATCCGAAGCGTCGCGGCCGCGCTTGGGGACAGTTCGACAAGATCGTCGTGCATTTCGAGAGGGTATTGCAGGACGGCGGTGTTGGACCGCGCAATCGCCGCCTCGAATTGACCCGGATTCACACGGGCCACGCCTCGACCCTGAAATGCAGTGGCTTGTTTCAGGTAGATATAGGGATGGTCCGCAAATATCTGCTTGGCGTATGTAGCTGGATCGACGTGATTAAAGTCCCGGTCGTAGAGCGTGCCTTTCAAGACATAGCCGATGTCAGGGAACCGGTCACTTGCTAGCGTCCGTGACGAGAGTGTGTTGTCCAGAATGTCGCCATGGGGTTGGACCGAATATGGCACGATGTACTGAACGAGATAGGTTTCTGGCACGCATCCTTTGACGAATTCACCGCTCCAACCGGCAAAGAGTTCGAGCCAAGGACTGTGTTTGGCGTCTCCAAAATGGTCCCGGGCATACTCACGGACTTCACGCTGTCGAGCCGGAGAGATTGCTCGCGATGGATCGGCATTCGTCATCGCCTGATAGGCGTCTACGGCGGCCTTGTTGTGGCGGACCATCTGTCGCCATTGATAGGCGGTGTTGTATCCGGTTCGCAAGAGCTTGGAGTGAAGTTTCATTGGCGCATGCTACCTTCAGATTTGATGCGCGGGCAAGGGACTGCTCGCGGTTTACCTAGGCAGCGGATCGGGCTGCCGGGGTCACGACTTTAGGTGGAGCTTGTCCCACCCAAGTCCGGCGAAAATGGGGCCATGGTTTGCTTCTGGCCACATCGTGCTGGGGTAGCCAGCATTGGCTTCGAACAGCATCGGGCCGTCTGATTTTGTGACTGCCATGTCCCAGCCAATGAAACCGATGTGGGGCAAACGCGCATGATGTTGTTTCACCATCTCGAGAGAGTCGTGAAATTGCGGGTAAACGAGTCCGGCAAAAATAACTCCAGTATCGGGATGCGATGTTTTTGGACGCCAACCACTGTCCTTACCGATCTCGAATAGTTTGCCGGTGTTCAAATCTACGGCGATGACAATATTCGAGGCAGACAAAATATGGGTGTCGTTGAGCTTGCCGACGCGCAAATGTGCCGCAACGGCACGGATGTTTCCCTTGTGGCTTATCGTGATGACGCGAAGGGTCGCTGCGGCGCTTGGAGAGAGAGCTTCGAGGTCTTCGTGCATATCGAGTGGGTATTGCAGGCTTGCGTTTGTGCAGTTGGCGAATTCGGAGGCAAAAGTCTCGGACGTGACGCGACTTACGGCAAGTCCTTGATAACTTAACGATTTTTTTAGGTAAATGTAGGGGTGGTTCGCAAATGTAGATTTCGCAAAAGCGTCGGGATCGACCGGATTGAAGTCGCGATCAAAGAGCGTGCCTTTGATGATATAGCCGATGTCCGGTAGGCGGTCGGTCGCCAGAACCTTTGCGGCAATGGTTTTGTCGAGAATCTTGCCGTGTGGTTGCAGAGAATACGGAACGACATATTCGAGGGCATAGGTTTCGGGCAGGCACCCTCTGACGAATTCTCCACGCCATCCGGCAATAACCTCAAGCCAGGGAGCGTGTTTGATGCTGCCAAGTTCATCTTTCGCATAGTCGCGAATGTCACGCCGCATGGTGGGCGTAATGGCCCGCGCGGGGTCGGCGTCGGTCATTGTTCGGTAGGTCTCGACCGCATCCTTGTTGGAACGGACCATGACGCGCCAGTTTTCCGCTGCCCGGCTGGTTTGACGAATGAGTCGGGAGTGAAGTTTCATAGTCTGTCTTCATTTGACTGGTCCAACGCCGCGATCCGTTGTGTAGGGCGTTACCGCGTGAATTTCTTATGCTTGATCCGCTTGGGCTCCAGCGCATCCGGTCCCAATCTCTGCTTCTTATCTTCCTCGTAATCCTCGAAGTTGCCTTCGAACCACTCAACATGGGCTTCGCCTTCGAAAGCCAGAATATGCGTGCAGATGCGGTCGAGGAAGAAGCGATCGTGGGAGATGACAACGGCGCAGCCTGCGAAATCAACCAACGCATCTTCAAGCGCTCTTAGCGTTTCCACGTCAAGATCGTTCGTAGGTTCATCGAGGAGAAGCACATTGCCGCCGGTTTTCAGAAGTTTTGCCATGTGGACGCGGTTGCGTTCGCCACCCGAGAGGCTGCCGACCTTTTTCTGCTGATCTCCGCCCTTAAAGTTGAAGGCCGAGCAGTAGGCGCGGGAGTTCATTTGTGCGTCGCCAAGTTGGATGATCTCGCCACCTGAGGAGATTTCCTCCCAGACGGTGGCGTTGGCATCAAGCGCGTCGCGGGACTGGTCGACGTAGGACAGCTGCACCGTGTCGCCGTATTCGACGGTACCTGCGTCGGGCTGTTCTTGCCCCGTGAGCATGCGGAACAGCGTGGTTTTACCCGCGCCGTTGGGGCCGATCACGCCGACGATGCCGCCGGGCGGCAGGCTGAACGACAGGTCTTCGACCAGTTGTTTGTCGCCCATGTGCTTGGACAGGCCGTTCACCTCGATGACCTTGGAGCCGAGGCGCTGGCCGTTGGGGATGATGATCTGGGCGCGGGCCAGTTTCTCGCGCTCGGACTGGTTGGCGAGGTCGTTGTAGGCGTTGATCCGGGCTTTTTGCTTGGCTTGACGGGCTTTCTGACCCTGACGCATCCATTCAAGTTCGCGTTCGAGCGTTTTCTGACGGGATTTGTCTTCGCGGGCCTCTTGCGAAAGGCGTTTGGCTTTTTGTTCGAGCCATGCTGAGTAGTTGCCTTCGTAGGGGATGCCACGTCCACGATCGAGTTCGAGGATCCAGCTGGTGATATCGTCGAGGAAATAGCGGTCGTGGGTGACGATCAGGATGGTGCCTTTGTAGTCCATCAGGTGCTGTTGCAGCCAGGCGATGGTCTCGGCGTCGAGGTGGTTGGTCGGCTCGTCGAGCAGCAGCATGTCGGGCGCTTCGAGGAGGAGCTTGCAGAGCGCGACGCGGCGGGCTTCACCGCCTGAAAGGGTCGAGACATCGGCGTCATCGGGCGGGCAGCGCAGGGCCTCCATCGCGACGTCGATCTGGCTGTCGAGATCCCAGAGGTTGGCGGCGTCGATCTCGTCCTGGAGGGCGGCCATCTCGTCGGCGGTCTCGTCGGAATAGTTCATCGCCAGTTCGTTGTATTTGTCGAGTTTGGCCTTTTTCGCCGCAACGCCAAGCATAACATTTTCGCGCACGTTGAGGCTTTCGACGAGGTGAGGTTCCTGCGGCAGATAGCCGACGCGAGCGCCTTCCGCGGCCCAGGCTTCGCCGGTGAAATCCTTGTCGATGCCAGCCATGATGCGCATGAGCGTCGATTTACCCGCGCCGTTGGTTCCCACAACGCCGATCTTGACGCCGGGTAAAAAGCTGAGGCGGATGTTTTCAAAGAGTTTTTTGCCACCGGGGTAGGCTTTGGACACACCGTCCATGTGGTAGACATATTGATACGCGGCCATGAAGATACCTTCGGTGTTTTTGGGACAGGTCGGGTCTATCCGTGACGGCTCGCACGCGCAATGGGGTGTAGGCTGTCCGGCGGGGTGGTTTGGATATTTATAAACAGAAGAGGAACAATTTTTGATAAATTGTATTGGTTCGCGCGTCGGGCTGGGGTTTGTTGGGGGTGGAGGACGAGACATGCGCGTATGGGTCATTTTGGCGGGTCTGGCAGCTTTGGCGGGCTGCGGTGTTGAGCGTGTCGGCGAGGCGGTACGGTACCGCCCGGAGGCATCTGACCCGATCAATGTCGTGATGCCGCCCGACGCGACATTCATTTCACAGCAATTTCTGGTGTCGCGCGCAACAGAGGACCGACACGAGGGGATCGACCTTTGGGGGGCGCGTTCGACGCCTGTTCTTGCGGCGGCGCCAGGGGTGGTTGTGGCGTCGTGGAAGGGGCCGCTTTATGGCAATCGCGTGCGAATTGATCATGGGCGGGATGAAAACGGGTTGCGGATCTTTACGCGGTATTTTCATCTTGAGAGCCGGAGCGTTCAGGTCGGGGACCGGGTTGCGCGGGGCGCGGGTATCGGGCGAATGGGGGCGACGGGACTTTTGGCGGGCGGCGGCGTGCATTTGCATTTTGAGGTCTGGCGCGGCGCGCGCGAGGGCGATCTGGTGCCGGTCGATCCGCATCTTTTTTGGGCGAATGGCATTGGTCAGGTGACGTGTTTTGATCCGGGAGTGGATTATGCTGACGACCGGTTTGTAACGATTTATCCGACGGCCTGCGGTGGTTGACATTTCGCGCAGGGAGCGCAGTTTGCACAGCATGACCAGACCAGCACACACCCCCCGCTATACACCCAGCAATTCACGCTATGACACGATGGAATACCGTCGTCTTGGGAGATCGGGGCTGAAGCTGCCTGCGATCAGCCTTGGGCTTTGGCACAACTTTGGCGGCGACACGCCACACGATCTGAAGCGTGATCTGTGTCGCGCTGCGTTTGATCACGGGATCACGCATTTCGATCTGGCGAACAATTATGGTCCGCCTCCGGGGTCTGCCGAAGAAGCGTTCGGTGAAATTCTCGCCACGGATTTCGCGGGCTACCGGGACGAGCTGATCATTTCGTCGAAGGCGGGCTACAAGCAGTGGGAAGGGCCATATGGTGAATGGGGCAGCCGGAAGTATCTGATTTCGTCGTGTGATCAGTCGTTGAAGCGAATGGGACTGGAGTACGTCGATATTTTCTATTCGCACCGGTTTGATCCTGAAACGCCGTTGGAAGAAACCATGGGCGCGCTGGATCAGATCGTGCGGTCGGGCAAGGCTTTGTACGCCGGAATCAGTTCCTACAATTCCGAGAGAAGCCGGGCTGCGGCGGCGTTGCTGCGCGACATGGGGACGCCGTTTGTCATTCATCAGCCGTCCTACAATATGCTGAACCGTTGGGTTGAACGCGACGGGTTGCTGGACACGCTGGATGATCTCGGCGTCGGATCGATTGTGTTTACGCCGCTGGCGCAGGGCATGCTCACCGGCAAATATTTGAACGGGGTGCCGTCGGATAGCCGGGCCGCACAGGGCAAGTCATTGAGCGACGGATTGCTGACCGGCGAGGCGATCAAGCGGCTGAACGGGTTGAACGATATTGCGTCGGCGCGCGGGCAGTCTTTGGCGCAGATGGCAATTGCCTGGGTATTGCGCGGGGGCCGGGTGACGTCGGCTTTGATCGGGGCTTCGAAGGTGTCGCAGATCGAGGATTGTGTTGCCGCACTTGGGTCGGTCGCGTTCACGGCGGACGAATTGGCGGCGATTGATGGGTTGTGTTTTGAGGACGGTGTGAACCTTTGGGCGCGGTCTTCGGAAGAGGTTTAATTGAAAAACTCCGCGTCGAGAATGCGGGGAAATTTGATGCGCTCGAAGGGTTTCACTTTTCGAGATCTGTAGTCGTCCCGGTCGAGGAAGATCGGATCGCAGACGGTGTCGAGGCC
>JARFRG010000060.1 GCA_029287375.1 Boseongicola sp.
TGTTCGTCTCGTGGGCTCGGAGATGTGTATAAGAGACAGACCCATGACGAATACTGTTTGAAATGATCAAAAGTTGACTGGTGTCAGGTGGCGTCGCAAAGAATACCGCGACGGCGGCCAAAAACACCAGATACGCTTCCCACGACATCACATCTTCCAATCTTCTCGGTGTTCCCGTGACGCTAAAGAGACCGCCTTACACGGTCAATCGCGTCGTCTGATCCCAACCTGAAACGCAAAAAAAGCGCGCCCCCAAGGCACGGTTTTTCTAAATCACCTCGCCGACAAACCTTACATGCGGCTCGCGACATTTTCCCAGTTCACAAGGTTGTCCAGGAAGTTGGTCAAATACGCCGGCCGCTTGTTGCGGAAATCGATGTAATAGGAATGCTCCCAAACATCACAACCCAAAAGCGCAGTCTGACCAAAGCACAATGGGTTCACACCATTTTCGGTCTTTGTCACGGCAAGTGACCCGTCGGCGTTCTTTACAAGCCAGGCCCAACCCGATCCGAACTGCCCGGCGCCCGCCGCGGAAAACTGCGACTTGAAATCGGCAACCGAGCCAAAGTTTTCGACCAGAGCGGCTTCCAATGCGCCCGGCATGCCCGCATCGCCTGGTCCCATCATCTCCCAGAACTGGTTGTGGTTCCAAAGCTGACTGATGTTATTGAAGATGCCGTTTTGCGCAACTGACGTGGAATCGTATGTGCCTGTGATGATGTCCTCAAGCGACTTTCCGGCCCATTCCGTGCCCTCGATCGCCTTGTTGCCATTGGTGACATAGGCGTTGTGGTGCAGATCGTGGTGGTACTCAAGTGTCTCGGCGCTCATGCCTTTTGCAGCAAGAGCGTCATGTGCGTAGGGAAGATCAGGAAGTTCAAAAGCCATGCGATGCCTCTTTCAATTGACGAATATTCTGCTCCTGTACCTGTGTCGGTATGATCCCGTGGTCAAGGGTAACTTCGACAAAGTCAGTTATTTCCCGAAAAATGCCCGCGCTGATTGCCCAAAAAAAAATGGGAAAGGTCGCGCCCTCTCTAGATCCTGACAGCAGACAGACAAAACCGCACAAATATCAAAAATGGCCCAGCTCTGACCCGGGCTTCGACGCCTGCGCCAAAAGTCCAAAGACATACCCCGCCACCGAGCGGAAACACACAATTGTCGCGCGGTTCTCATCGTCAAACCAGATCGCTGCCGGAACCTGTGCCAACCGTGTGCGTCGCACTTCTCCGACCGGCAAGTGCGAAGGCCGCATGTCTGCCGGAGTCAACTTGGCCAAGGCCTCGCGAACGGCAGACCCCGTTCCGCTCACCTCAAACACCGCCCGCGCATCAGATACGTTGGCCACAAGGTGGTGATGCCCGTCCAAAGCCTCGGACAAGGTCGAAATCCGCGCCTCGGCTTGGGCGTGCGCACAGACGAAAAGCACCTCGTCCGGCGACATCCACAACAGTTTGCCACCCTCAGTTACAAGCATCCGCCGCGCCTCTGGCACCTCTACGCCCAGCGCAGCAGACATCGCCTTGCCAAATTCAGCATCGCCCAGATCACCGCGCACGGTCACCATGCCAACCAGACCGACCTCGGTCACATCGACAAAACCTTTCGACGTCGCCCCCGCCAGAGCGCTTACTGCTTCAGACATTCTGCTTCTCCCCATCGGGGTCATAAAACACCGGATCAACGATCCGTGCTTTCATAAATGTGCCGTCCACACGATTGAATTCGATCACCTCGCCCATCCGGTCCGGTCCCAGCTCGACCAGGCCCATCGCGATCCCCCGGTCCAGCGTCGGCGAATAATACGTCGACGTCACGCGTCCCTGTACGTTGCGCTGCCCGTTCGCGTTGACACCGTCACCGACCGCATAAGACCCGTCCGGCAGCACTTTGCCATCTAAGGTCTCAAGGCCCACAAGCTTCCAGCGCAAAGGGTCAGTCATGTGATCACGCTCGAACGCGCGCTTGCCGATAAAGTCGTCCTTCTTCTTAGAGATGGCCCAGTTCAGACCCAGATCCTGTGGGATGACCGTGCCATCAGTCTCATCCCCGATCATGATAAAGCCTTTCTCGGCGCGCATGATATGCAAGGCTTCGGTGCCATAGGGCGTGATGCCAAACTCGGCGCCCGCCTCCAGCAAGGCCTCCCAGAACGCCATGCCCTGACTGGCCGGAACCGCGATCTCGTATGACAGTTCTCCCGAGAACGAAATGCGGAACACCCGCGCGGAAAATCGGCCAATCGCGCCGTCTGCCCAATGCATAAAGGGCAAGGCCTCTTTCGACACATCCATCCCGCCAAGCTTGGCCAGAACCTCACGCGCTCTTGGACCCACAACAGCCACCTGCGCAAATTGCTCCGTTACATTGGCGACATAGACTTTCCAGTCCCACCATTCCGTCTGCAGCCATTCTTCCATGTGGGCGTGAATGCGGTCCGCGCCGCCCGTGGTGGTGTGGCAAAGCCAGGTGTCCTCATCCATGCGCGCAACCACGCCGTCATCGGACAAAAATCCGTTCTCTGTACACATCAGTCCATAGCGACATTTACCAACCGCCAAAGTCGACATCATGTTCGTGTATATCATGTCCATGAAACGGCCCGCATCAGGGCCTTTGACAATCAGCTTTCCAAGCGTGGACGCATCCAAAAGCCCGGCGGAATTCCGTGTCGCAAGAACCTCGCGTCTTACGGCCGCGTCAACGCTTTCGCCGTTCTGCACAAAGGCATAGGCCCGCCGCCAATGCCCGACCGGCTCCCAATGCGCCCCGTTCGCCGCGTGCCATGCATGCATCGGCGTTTCCCGCACAGGCTGGAACAAGTCGCCGCGCGCCTCCCCGGCAATCGCCCCCATCGAGATCGGATGATATGGCGGACGGAATGTCGTCGTGCCAACCTTTGGGATTTCCACGCCAAGTTGTCCGGCAAGCACCGCAAGCCCGTTGATATTCGACAGTTTGCCCTGATCTGTCGCCATCCCCAATGTTGTGTAACGCTTGGTATGCTCAACGCTTTCAAACCCTTCGCGGGCCGCCAGTTCAACGTCGGTCACTTTGACGTCGTTCTGGTAATCAAGCCACGCCTTTGAACGCAGGGCATAGGAGGCTTGCTCGGGCATCGACCAAACAGGGCGCATGGGCTGATGTGTTTCGGCGTCAGCCGTCGCAGGATTGGAGGTCGCGCCGTCTTTGCCAGTTTCACGCGCAGCCCGAAGGCCAGCCGCATGTGCATCCCCAAGCACATCAGCCGTCTGCAACTCACCATTCGACGTTCCCGCAGCGATTACAAAGGCAGCACCATCAGCCCCTTTCGGCGCACGCTCGGGGTCTGGCCGGAAAAACGCTCCATCCTCCTGCCACGTCAGCTTGCCCCCGCAATGAGACCAAAGATGCACCACAGGGGACCACCCCCCCGCCATCGCAACGCAATCCGCTCCGATGGGGTCCGCGTTCGATCCGTCGCCAGCCTGATCACAGACCCACACCTTCTCGACCTTTCCTTTTCCCTTTACGCTTTCGATCCCGCGCCCGACGCGCACAGTGATCCCGGCCGCGCGTGCCTGCTCGGCCAGCGGCCCATTGGCCTCGGCCCGCGCATCCAGCACAACCGCCTCCAACCCAGCGCCTTGCACAGTCAAAGCCGTCCGGTATCCGTCGTCATTGTTCGTCACGACAACCACACGTTTGCCCGGAGCCACCGCAAAATTCGTCACGTAGTCCCGCACGGCAGACGCCAGCATCACACCCGGCAAATCATTTCCCGCAAACGGCAATGGCCGCTCAATCGCTCCCGTCGCGGTCACAATCCGCCCAGCGCGAATACGCCAAAGCCGATGGCGCGGCAGGCTCGCATCCGGCGCATGATCGGTGATCCGCTCATAGGCAAGCGCATAGCCGTGATCGTAAACGCCAGCCCCCATCGTTCGCGTCCGCAGTCGCACATTGTCCATCGCCTTCAGCGCAACAACAGTGGTCTCGACCCAATCCGCCGCCGCCACACCGTCAATTACGGCTCCGTCAACGGGCGCGCGTCCACCAAAATGCGCATCCTGCTCAACGAGCAAGACTTCCGCGCCCGCCTCCCCGGCAGTTTTTGCAGCCTGCAGACCCGCGATCCCGCCACCTACGATCAAAACATCCACTGTGACATTGGCATGCTCATAATGGTCCGCATCGCGGTGGCGCGGCGCGCGACCCAAACCCGCAGACTTTCGAATGATCGGCTCGTAGACATGTTTCCAGAACGCGCGCGGCCACAGGAACATCTTGTAGTAGAACCCAGCGGGCAAAAACCGCGACAGCTTGGCATTTATCTCACCAATGTCGAACTCAAGGCTTGGCCAGTGGTTCTGGCTTTCTGCGATCAGGCCATCAAACAAATCCGTCGTCGTCGCGCGCGCGTTCGGCTCGAAGGTCTTGCCGCGGCCAAGACCGACCAGCGCGTTCGGCTCTTCTGCACCGCTTGCTACGATTCCGCGTGGCCGATGGTATTTGAACGAACGCCCTACAAGCATCTGACCTTTCCCAAGCAGCGCAGAGGCCAATGTGTCGCCCGCAAAGCCTCGCATGGTCTTGCCGTTGAAAGTAAAGCTCTTCGGTTTGCTCCGGTCGATCAACCGACCGCCGGTGTCGAGACGATGGCTCATGTCAGATCCCTCCACTGCCATCCCGGCACCTTTGCCGAAACCGCTGCGCGAATGTCGTCGGGCGGGATAAGAACCTGCGCCGAATAGGTGCCAAAGACCTCAAGCGTCGCCGTGCTGCGCGCGGCATGGAACCACTTTCCGCAGCCATAGACATGACGCCAGCGTTCAAAGTGAACGCCGCGTGGATTTTCACGCATAAAGAGATAGTCCTCAAATTCGCCGTCCGACGACCCCGGTCCATGCCGCGTCAGATGCGCTTCGCCGCCCGCGCTCAATTCGGTTTCGTCGCAGGCGACGCCACAATAGGGGCATGTCAGGATCAACATGGCGCAAACGACCTTTCAGACGCAGAAACACAGGCGCCCGGACGGGAGCCGTTTTGAAGGAGCCAGTCACCGCGCGGTGCGGCTAAGAACGCCAGCAAGCAAGCACGTAGTGTTAAAATCAGTCGCAAGGCGTGAAATTGTACCGAGACAGCGACACGAGCCATCTGCTGTTGGCTATCGACAAACGACAGTTCGAATGCCGTTGATCCCGTTCGCTCTTGATCCAGACCCGGGGCGGCTGCAACGGGCGAAGACATGCCCCCGTTCTTGACGGCGGCACCAATCGTTCCCATGTTCATCCGGTATGCGCTACCGGCTCTTTCGGATCGGTTTGCGTTGGGATCATGTAAGGCCTGTCGATGAAACCTGTTTTCCAGATTATGCCCATCGCGTTGCTTCTCGGCGCCGCAGTCATTGCGGTTTGGCGTGGCATGGATACCAAATCCGATCGCACCAGCAATCGCGCCAAGGGTGGCGGTGCCAAATGGAAGACGTGGCGTTAAGCCCTGAGCGGGACCACTATCCTTTAAAGCATACCGCAGGGTCTCTTTAGTCTCGTGATCCACGGTTTGCGTCGCGACTTTGACACCACCAACAACGAGGCGCGCGGCGACGGAAGCGATTGTCACACCCAAGGCCCACATTAGTGTGCCACTCCGGCGGCAACGCTCTCGTCGATAAAGCGTCCCTCTTTAAATCGCTCCAACCCGAAGCTTTCCGTCAAAGGCGAATGTCCGGTCGCCATAAGCTCAGCCATCCCCCAGCCTGACCCCGGGATCGCCTTAAAGCCCCCCGTCCCCCAACCACAGTTGATAAAGCAATTCTCAAGCGGGGTTTTCGACAGGATCGGCGAACGATCCCCGGTTACATCCACAATACCCCCCCATTTCCGCAACATCTTCAGCCGCGAGATCATTGGGAATGTCTCGACCAAAGCGCGCACGGTTTCCTCGATATGATGAAACGAGCCGCGCTGTGTGTAGTTGTTATAGCCGTCCGTCCCACCGCCAATGACCATCTCGCCTTTGTCTGACTGGCTCATATAGCCGTGAACAGTATTGGCCATCACAACCACGTCCATGCACGGCTTGATCGGTTCGCTGACCAACGCCTGCAATGCAACCGATTCAATCGGCAGTCGGAACCCGGCCATATCCGCCAGATGCCCCGAATGACCCGCAACCACAACGCCCAGCTTGTCGCAATCAATATCACCGCGCGAGGTCGAGACACCGACGACCTTCCCGCCCTCAGAGCGAACGCCGGTCACTTCGCACTGCTGGATCACATCCATGCCCATTTCCGAGCATTTGCGCGCATACCCCCAGGCAACGGCATCGTGCCGTGCGGTGCCTCCACGCGATTGCCATAGCGCGCCAAGCACCGGATAACGTGGCCCCCTGATCTCCATGATCGGACACAATTGCTTGACCCGCTCAGGCCCGATGTATTCGGTTTTCACCCCTTGCAACGCATTTGCGTGCGCGGTTCGCTTATACCCACGGATTTCATGTTCGGTCTGCGCCAGCATCATCACGCCGCGAGGGCTGAACATCACGTTGTAGTTCAAATCCTGACTGAGATCTTCGTAGAGAGACCGCGCCTTTTCATAGATCGCCGCTGAGGGGTCTTGAAGATAGTTCGAGCGGATGATGGTCGTGTTGCGCCCGGTGTTCCCTCCGCCAAGCCAGCCTTTCTCCAGGATCGCCACATTGCGGATGCCGTGATTTTTCCCAAGGTAGTAGGCCGTCGCAAGCCCATGCCCGCCCGCGCCGATGATAATGACATCGTATTTGCGTTTCGGCTCAGGCGAGGACCACGCACGCGTCCAGCCCTGATGGTCACGAAACGCCTCTCGGGCCACTGCAAATACGGAATAACGGCTCATCGGTGCATCACCCTTGTCGCGGCGGACGCATTTGGCCCGCTTGGTCTTTCTTCGTCAAAATACGCAGGAATGTGAAGGCAGCAAGCGGCAAGCTTTGGCGGTTTCGCGACACTCACCAATATTTGCACCTGAGACGTGCTGTCACGGCTGGCAAAACCCCTTCCGGTTCGCGACATTGCATACTAAGTGAAGAGTATGACATTCTGGATCATCTCTACAGCAATCGCATTGGTTGTCGCCGCTCTTTTGATTGGCGCGCTTCGGGCCGCACGCCTGCGCGACGTCGACGCGGTTGCGTCCGATATCGCCGTTTACAAGGATCAACTGGCAGAGGTGGAACGCGACCTTGCGCGCGGAATCTTGACGGCGGACGAAGCGGACGCGGTGCGCATCGAAGTGTCGCGCCGACTGCTCGAGGCCGACAAACGCACCGCCGCCCCCGATACCGATCAAAAGGGCCAAAGCGGACTTGGCATCGCGATTGTCGTGTTGGCCGTCGTCGCCGGTGGAATTGGTGTCTATGCTTGGCTTGGCGCACCCGGCTACGGAGATCTTCCGATGCAGGCGCGCCTTCAAGCCCTTGAAGCCGCCCGCAGTGATCGCCCGAACCAAGACGCCGCAGAAGCAGAAGTGCGCAGCGAGCTTCCATCACCCGCACCGGCTGATCCGGCATTCCTGACCCTGATGGAGCAACTGCGCGCAGCGGTCGCTGAACGTCCTGATGATATTCAGGGTCTGACGTTCCTCGCCCAAAATGAAGCGCGTCTTGGTCGCTATGCCGAAGCACGCGCGGCTCAACAGCAGCTCGTCGCCGTCAAGGGCGATCAGGCCACTGCTGCAGATCGTCTGACGCTGGTCGACATCATGGTTTTTGCCGCAGGAGGCTATGTGTCGCCGGAAGCCGAAGCGGTTGTGAAAGAAGTTTTGCGCGAAGATCCCGGAAACGGCGCAGCACGCTACTACTTCGGCCTCACCGAAGCGCAAGCGGGGCGCGCCGATCGTGCGTTCCCAATCTGGGCGCGCCTTCTGGAAGATAGCCCCCCCACCGCGCCATGGGTGCCGGTTGTGCGCGGTGAAATCTTCGATGTGGCCTTCGCCGCAGGTGTCACCAATTACGAGCTGCCAGCTATTTCAGGACAACCCGCGCTAAGCCAGGATGACATTAATGCCGCCAACGACATGACGCCGCAGGAACGCGCGGAAATGGTACAAGGCATGGTTGGACGCCTCGCGGACCGTCTGGCCATCGAAGGCGGCCCTCCCGAAGATTGGGCGCGCCTCATTGGCACATTGGGTGTGCTGGGCGATCTGCCCCGTGCTGCGGCCATCGCGCGCGAGGCCGAAGACGTCTTTGCCGGAAATCCCGCGGCGCTTGAGCTTATCCGAGGCGCGCGCGTGCAGGCGGGGATCGGTGAATGATCACCGACAACCTCGTTGATTTTTCCGCTGCACTTCCGCCCTTTCGCGCCGTCGCCGGGCTTGATCTTGGCACCGTCACGATTGGCGTTGCGGTGAGTGACGGAATGCGGCAAGTGGCGACGCCTTTGGAGACCATCCGACGCAAGAAATTCGGTCTGGATGCAGAACGTCTGATTGAAATCTGCACCCGGCGGGAGATCGTCGGGCTGGTTTTGGGCTTGCCGTTGAACATGGACGGCAGCGAAGGCCCCAGATGCCAATCCACTCGGGCCTTTGCACGCAATCTTGAAAGGCTGACGGCTCTGCCAATCACCTTTTGGGACGAGCGCCTGTCGACCGTGGCCGCAGAACGGGCCTTGCTGGAGGCCGACACCTCCCGTAAACGCCGCGCAGAAGTGATCGACCATGTGGCGGCCTCGTATATTTTGCAGGGCGCCCTTGATCGGCTGTCACATCTGAAGGCGAACAGCACATGAGCGATGACATCTGGGCGCGTGACGAGGTCGAAAGCCCCTGCAACAAGGTTTGCATGATCCATCCAGATGCGAAAATCTGTATTGGGTGTCATCGCACCGGCGACGAGATCATGATCTGGTCCAAACTGTCCCCTGCAGCACGCCGCGCCATCATGGATGAACTCCCGGCGCGCGCGGCAGACCTGCCCGGACGCCGAGGTGGCCGCAAAGGTCGAAGCATCCGACGCGAAACATAGACCGCATAGGCATCCGATCAGTCGGGCGCATTTGGGCAAAGAAAAAGCGCCCCAACCAGGTTGGAGCGCTCAAGAAAACATCATAGCTGCCCATCAATCGTCGCGGTGAACTTTCTCGCGACGCTCGTGACGCTCTTGCGCCTCAAGGCTCATTGTTGCAATCGGGCGCGCATCAAGGCGCTTGAGCGAAATTGGATCGCCCGTCTCGTCGCAATAGCCGTATTCACCGTTTTCAATCCGGCGCAGCGCTGCATCGATTTTAGAGACCAGCTTGCGCTGCCGGTCTCTGGTGCGCAGTTCAAGCGCGCGGTCTGTTTCTTCGCTGGCGCGATCTGCAATATCAGGGATGTTGCGGCTGGAATCCTGCAAACCCTCGATCGTCAGTTTGCTGTCGCCAAGCAATTCGGACTTCCAGTTCAAAAGCTTGCGACGGAAGTACTCAAGCTGGCGTTCATTCATGAACGGCTCGTCTTCTGCAGGAGTGTAATCGTCCGGTAGGAAAACTTCGGCTTTCACGGCATTCCCCTTAATTTTTGTCATAATCCGACTCTCACCGTCGTGCGGATTGGCCTGTAATAACCGCCAACGGGTTCTTTCTGCGCGCCGTCTACCCGATCATCTATCGCTTGTCACTACACGATCCACATGCTTGTGGGTGCGTCTTGCGAGGTTTACGGTGCGCTTTCGTAAGTTGCATTTGGTCAAGGACGCAGGCGTGAAATTTACCGGAACAAAAGACTATGTTGCATCGGACGATCTGGCGATTGCAGTGAACGCCGCCATCGCTTTGGAGCGCCCCTTGCTTGTCAAAGGCGAACCTGGCACCGGCAAGACGGAACTTGCACGTCAGGTCGCCTCGGCCATGGGAATGGAGATCATTGAATGGCACGTGAAATCGACCACACGCGCGCAGCAAGGTCTTTATGAATACGACGCCGTCAGCCGCTTGCGTGACAGCCAATTGGGCGAAGACCGAGTCGGAGACATTGCGGCCTACATCCGGCGTGGCAAGTTATGGGAAGCGTTTGAAGCTCCCGAACGCGTGGTTTTGCTGATTGACGAAGTCGACAAGGCAGACATTGAGTTTCCAAATGACCTTTTACAAGAACTCGACCGGATGGAATTTCACGTCTACGAGACTGGGGAAATGGTCCGCGCGCGCAATCGCCCGGTCGTGATCATCACATCCAACAATGAAAAGGAATTGCCGGATGCGTTTTTGCGGCGCTGCTTTTTCCACTACATCCGCTTTCCCGAGGTCGAAACCCTGAAGGCAATTGTTGATGTCCACTTTCCGGGAATCAAAGATCGGTTGCTGACCACGGCGCTGACGCAATTTTACGAGCTGCGCGACACGCCCGGCCTGAAGAAAAAGCCTTCCACAAGCGAAGTCCTTGATTGGCTCAAACTCATCCTCGCGCAAGACCTGACCCCCGAAGACCTGCGCCGCGATGGCACAGATGCCTTACCGAAACTGCATGGTGCCTTGTTAAAGAACGAACAGGATGTGGCCTTGTTCGAGCGGCTCGCTTTTATGGCCCGCGGGCGTAGCTGACGTGCTGAACGTACTATTTGACCCCATTCTGCCAGTCTTTGCGATTTTGTTCGTGGGATACATCGCCGGACGACTTGGCAAAATGACAGACGAAGAGGCACGCATTCTGAACCGATTTGCGATGACCGTTTTGTTGCCCGTCTTTGTGTTTCGCGCGGTGGCCTTCGCACCAATCACTGATTTCAACATCGCGGCTCTTGGTCTTTATGCTTCCGCTCAGGCCGTGCTCTATGCGGTGGGTTTTGTGATCGCGCACAAAGTGTTCCGCCTCGGCGTCTCCGAATCTATTCTTCTCGGATTTTGCGGCGTTTTCGCCAACAACGCCTATTATGTGCTCCCGATCGCCAAGCTGCTTTATGGGGAAACGGCGACTTTGCCGGTGGCTTCGATCGTTATCATGGACGCGGTCTTGGCTTTCGGAGGAACAATGGTTGCGCTCGAAGCGCGCAAGGGTCGAGACGCGGGCGCGGGACTTGCGCTTGTTGCCAAGCGGATCGCCCAATTGCCGCTGATCTGGGCTCTGGCCCTTGGTTTGCTCTTTTCTGCAGCCGCAATCGCGATCCCTGCCCCGATCAATACGTTCACGTCCTTTGTCGGCAATGCCGCCTCACCGATTGCGCTTTTTGCGATGGGCGTGATTTTGGCGGCAACCCCGATCAAACCCGAACCTGTGGCAATCGTGATTTCCGGTCTGAAAGCAGTGATATTTCCTGCGACAATCGCCGCTCTGCTCTACACGCTTTTACCACCATCGGACACATTGTCCCTGTTCGTGCTGGCAAGCGCGGGGCCAGCCGGTGTCATGGCCTTTTCGCTGGCGCTCCTTTATTCTGTTCGAACAGACGCGATCATGCAGGTCACCGTCTGGACATCCGTTTTGACCCTTATATCGCTGGCATTTCTCGCATGACGCACATTCGACCATTGACTGAGGCAGACAAACCCGCGTGGACCCGGCTTTGGCGGGCATATCTGGCTTATTACGAGACCGAGTTGCCGCAGAATATTTACGACGCCTATTTCGAACGGCTCTTGGGAGACGATGCGCAGGACTTCCATGGCTTGGTCGCCGAACAAGATGGCACCCTCGTAGGTCTCACGCATTTCCTATACCACCGCCACGGCTGGAAAATTGAAAACACCTGCTATCTGCAAGACCTCTTCACCGATCCAAAGGTCCGCGGCCAAGGCGTCGGGCGCGCCTTGATCGAGGCAGTCTACAAAGCGGCAGATAAAGCGGGCGCACCGTCGGTCTACTGGCTGACACAGGACTTCAACGCCGACGCGCGCAAACTTTATGATCGCGTTGGAACGCTGACGCCGTTTATCAAATATGCGAGGCCCGCATGAGACGTGCCATTCTCATAACCCTGGCCTTGGGATTACTTGCGGCATGTGGCACGCAACAAACCGCGAGGCAGGCCATCGCACCGCTGGCATTGCCGCCGATGAATACCTTTGCCCCTTCGCCGCCAAGGGCGCCGATGCTGTCAAACGCAACGCTGGCGCGCGACTTTATGGACCTGACATTCACGCTGGAAAATGGCGCATCCATGCCGGTTTTCAGCAGGTTTGAAGGGCCGATTACGGTGCAGGTCGTGGGCGCAGGTCCGGCAAGTCTGGTGCCGGATCTTGATCGTTTGCTCGTGCGTTTGCGACGCGAAGCCGGGATCGATATTTCGCGTGTATCTGCAACCGCTGAGGGTCAAATCACTGTGCAGCCTGTTTCGCGCGCGCAAATCCAGCGCGTTGCGCCGTCTGCTGCCTGTTTTGTGCGCCCGAATGTTTCAAGCTGGGCCGAATACCGCGCCCGACGAAACGATCCCGAAACATTTTGGAACCGCCTGCGAGAGCGTCAGAAAATGGCGATCTTTTTGCCCGCAGATGTCAGCCCGCAAGAAGTGCGC
This sequence comes from Boseongicola sp., assembly GCA_029287375.1. Classification (GTDB taxonomy): domain Bacteria; phylum Pseudomonadota; class Alphaproteobacteria; order Rhodobacterales; family Rhodobacteraceae; genus Boseongicola. Next base: position 12,460 of record JARFRG010000060.1, read on the forward strand.
GACTGTTTGCACGAAGAGATTGCACAAGCCCTGGGACCAGTGAATGATCTGTATCGTCTGCCCCAATCGGTCTTCAACGACGACAATTTCCATACCGTATTGACCGGTTATGACATGCTTGTGCTGCGCGTCACCTACGACGACGCCTTGCAAACAGGCATGCAACGACGCGAAGTTGCCGCACGCTTGCCGGGGATATTGGCGCGTCTCAACCCACGGGGCGGTCAGGCAGCAAGTGCGGGACGCACGGCGGATAACCCAGACTGGCAAAGCGCGATTTCACTGGCCACAAACCCAGGCGAAAGACGCGCGCGCCGTCTCGGCGCTGCAAAACGTGCCGTTGTCCTGTCCAACGGGTTCGGCGCCACAGACACGCGCCTCGCATATGCGCACTATGTCTTGGGACGCCTTCTGTTGGCTCGAAACCCTGATCAGGCATTGGGGTCGTTTCTGGCCGCCGGGCGCATTTACCAAAACCGACCCGATACCGCGATCCATGAAGCCCATGTGGCGATGCAAATCGCGGCCTTTCAGCTTTCTGCCGGACGTCCAGAAATTGCACTTGGGCTGGTTGACCGAAATCTCGACGTGGTTATCCAATCAGAACACGCCGCGCTCTTGTCGCTTCTCCTGCTGATCAAAGCCGAGGCCCTTGCCAACCTTGGCCGTCCAGTCGAAGCAGACGCCGTACAGACAGATGCCCTTGCATGGGCGCAATACGGCTTTGGAAACACATCAGATATTCAGGCCCGTGTGGCGGAAATACGCGCCATTAGCCCTCGCACCAGACAGGATCCCCGTTCATGATTATCTTCGCCTCTGCCGTCCTTGGTATCCTTTTGGGTATTTCCGCCGCACGCCGCCGCAAAGGCAATCGCCTCGATATGGCCCAGTACGGTGCCGGATTTGGCATTGCATTCATGCTTTTGGGTGTTTTGGTCTCAATTGTGATTGAACGCCTTATAACCTGATGTTCTTGCCGTTCTTTGATGCCCTGCGCCGTGCTGGTGTCCCTGTCACACTACGTGAATACCTTGGGTTTCTCGAGGCATTGGACGCGGGATTAGCAACCTATGACGTGGATGCGTTCTACTACCTTGGACGCGCCATCATGGTAAAAAACGAGACCCATCTTGACCGCTACGATCAGGCGTTTTCCCACGCTTTCAAAGGGCTCGAAGCCATCCCCGCGGACGCGGTCGTACAAGCGCTTGATGTGCCGGAAGACTGGCTTCGCAAACTGGCGGAAAAGCATCTGACCGACGCCGAAAAGGCCGAGATCGAGGCCTTGGGCGGGTTCGACAAACTGATGGAAACGCTGCGAGAGCGCCTTGAAGAACAGCAAGGACGCCATCAGGGCGGCTCGAAGTGGGTTGGCACTGCGGGCACTTCTCCCTTTGGCGCCTACGGCTATAACCCGGAAGGCGTGCGTGTTGGACAAGACAAGTCGCGCCACAAACGCGCGGTCAAAGTGTGGGACAAACGCGCTTTCAAAGACCTTGATGACACACGCGAAATTGGCACACGCACAATAAAGGTTGCCTTAAGGCGGCTCAGGCAATGGGCGCGCGACGGCGCGGCGGACGAGCTTGATCTTGACGGAACCATACGCGCAACGGCAGAACATGGCTTTCTCGACGTAAAGACGCGGCCCGAACGGCGCAATGCGGTGCGTGTCTTGCTGTTTCTTGATGTGGGCGGATCGATGGACGCACATGTGCAGTTGGTCGAAGAATTGTTCTCGGCGGCGCGCACCGAATTCAAGCATCTTGAATACTACTACTTTCACAACTGCCTCTACGAGGGCGTCTGGCGCGACAATATCCGTCGTTGGAACGCCAAAATTCCCACTTGGGACGTGCTGAATACCTACGGTGGCAGCTACAAATGCATCTTTGTCGGCGACGCGGCAATGTCACCATATGAGATAGCGGTCGCTGGCGGTGCGAATGAGCATTGGAACGAAGAACCGGGCCAAGTTTGGCTCAGACGCGCTTTTCAGCAATGGCCCGATAGTCTTTGGATAAATCCGGTCCCAGAAAACCAATGGGATTTCACAATGTCCACGGGGATGATCCGCGAGATTATTGGCGCCGACCGAATGGTGCCACTGACACTGGACGGCCTGACGCGCGGAATGCGGCGATTGGGTTAGAGGTCGGACATTGCCGAGACGCCCTTTGCGCCCCATATAAAGGTCATGATAAAGTTCACGCCCATTCTTTTGGCCCTGGTTTACGGAATTGTGATGTACCGCTTTTCCGCCTGGCGGACCAAGCGCACGCTAGATTCCCAGTCCACCGAATTGGCGGATCCGATCTTGAAGAAACTCATGGATCAAATGGCAGCATCGCTGGATTTGCCGCGTATCCGCGTCAATATATACGAGATTGATGCGGTAAACGGTCTTGCCGCGCCAGACGGTCGGATTTTCCTGACGCACGGGTTTTATCGCAAATACCAAGCGGGCGAAGTGACAGCGCAAGAGTTGGCCAGTGTGATCGCGCACGAGTTGGGGCATGTGGCACTTGGTCATTCCAGGCGTCGGATGATCGATTTTTCCGGTCAAAATGCGTTGAGAACCGCGCTGGCGATGGTTTTATCGCGGTTCATTCCGTTCGTGGGTGCATTTGTCGCAAATTTTCTGATGTCATTGCTTGCAGCACGGTTGTCACGCAAGGATGAATACGAAGCCGATGCCTATGCCTCGGCCTTATTGGTCAAGTCGGGCATAGGAACGGGTCCGCAAAAGTCGCTTTTCACAAAACTGGAAAAGCTCACGGGGGCCAATGGTGCCGCCATGCCGGTCTGGCTCATGAGCCATCCAAAAACTGCTGAACGTATCGCCGCAATCGAAGCCAACGAGAACCGCTGGCTGTCGGGTCAGGACGCGTAAACCGCTTTCGCAAGCTTGGGCAGACGCGCACGCTTCAACAAAGCGCGCGGGTTTGAAACATCAATTCCGTGGCTTGCAGCTTTTGACAAGACTGCATCAATAACGCCTCGCATCATGCTGGGATCCCGATGGAAAACCTCCAACAGAAATCCATCTGGGTGGCGCGGGATGATGTCCTCGCGTGCCAATGTGCGCGACGGGAAATCCTTTAGGTTTAACGTCAAGATTTCGCCAGCCTCCCCGTCGATGGCGGCCGCCAGCACGTGAACGTCGTTGGAATCAGGTAATGAAAGGCGCGCTTCGGTCGCTTCGGTTGGTTCGCTCAGAGCGGTTGGGAAAAGCGCGCTGGCGCTTTCGATCTCGACTTCGGCAATACGTCCGCCGTCATGTTTAAGCGCAGCCCTGCGCCATTCTTCCAGGATACGCGACGACCAAACAGGGGTGAATGCACCTTTGGACGCGGTCAGTAAAACTATTTCTCGAAGCACTGTCGGATATAGAACGCACGCGTCGATCAGGACTTTCATCCCAGGAACCGGAATGTCAGCGCCTTTAAATACCCACTTTCTGCAAGTTGCGGGTGTTGCGGATGGTCTGGCCCGGCATAACCAGTGCGCAAAATCTGGCAATCACGGCGCACACGGCCGATGCCACGCAGCGACGCAGCGCGGAACTGGTCCAAATCCACAGCGTGCGAGCAGGAACACAAGGTCAGTGTCCCATTCGGCGCTACCAGCAGTGACGCCAGACGCGCCACC
>JARFRG010000062.1 GCA_029287375.1 Boseongicola sp.
TCGCGTCGTTCACGGTCACGCCGTCGGTCCCGTCTACGTGGACATCGCCGCCCTGAACGGTTGCGACATTCAGGCGTTGACCGGCCAGTTGGTCAGACGTCACGGCGCCCGGCACAACGTGATAGGTCAAAATTGCGACCAATGTGTCTTTGTTTTCTGGAAGCAGAAGCGATTCAACTGTGCCGGCCGGCAGAGCGGCGAAAGCGGCATTGGTCGGCGCAAATACGGTGAAAGGACCGTCGCTTTTCAGCGTGTCGACAAGGCCAGCGGCCTGAACGGCGGCGACGAGTGTCGAGAAGTCTTCGTTGCCCGCGGCAATGTCGACGATGTCCATTTCCTTGTCCATAGGTGCGCAAGCAGCGGCAAGTGCAAGAGCGGCGGCGCCAAAGGTGGCTTTGAGTGCAAATCTACGGTTCATATCAAGTCCCTCATTCATGTGTTTGGTTGGTTGGAAGAACGGGAGGTGAAACGCTCACCTCCCGCATGGGTATTGCGTCTAAGTACTTAGCTGGCTGGCAGGAGCACTTTGTCGATGACGTGGATGACGCCGTTCGAGGTTTCGATGTCTGCTGTCACGACGTTGGCGTCCTGCACCATGACGCCGTTGTCGAGATCGATGGTGATCTCGCCGCCCTGCACGGTCGCCGCCATCATGTTATCGGTCAGATCGCCCGACATCACTTTGCCCGGCACCACGTGGAACGTCAGGATCGCAGACAGAGTGTCGATGTTTTCTGGCAGCAGAAGCGATTCAACCGTGCCCGCTGGAAGTGCAGCAAATGCGTCATCGGTGGGCGCGAAGACTGTGAACGGGCCGTCGCCCTTCAGTGTCTCGACAAGGCCCGCGGCCTGAACGGCAGCGACGAGCGTTTCAAAGGAACCCGCGGCGACAGCGGTGTCGACGATATCTTTTGAGTGGCCGTCGGCGAAAGCAGGTGCTGCAAAAAGCGTCGCGGCGACTGTGGCCATAAGTGTCTTACGAAGCATGGTGTTCTCCATTTGAAAAAGGTGAATGTCGTTGTGACATCGAAGGGTTCTACGGATTGGATTTGCCAAGCGGATCACCGCAAAAAGTCTGAAAACTGCATTGACAGAAAAAGCGGGCGCACTAAGCCGCCGTGGCTTTTTGTGTCCACTCACAAATACGTTATTCGACGTGAACCAAAGGTCAGGAATTGTAACCATGTTTCAACACTTTGGCGCCTAAGCACAGTGTCGTGAGGGTGATTGTCGAACGCTTTTGGGTCGCGCATGTTATAGGCAAGCGCAAAAGCAGAGGTGATGAAATGGCCGGACGTTATAAGAGTGACCTGAAGTGGTCGGATGTCACGCCCAAGGGCGACTATATGAACCGTCGTCAGTTGATGGCGGGGGCGGGTGCTTTGGCGTTGGGTTCGATCGCTGGTCCGGCGATGGCCAGTCTGGGCGCGAAGAAGACCAGCTATGGTCGGGGTCTTGAGCTGAACAGCTTTGAGGACATCACCAGCTACAACAACTTTTATGAATTCGGCACCGGCAAGGACGACCCGGCGCGCAATGCCCGTGGCCTTACGACCGACCCCTGGTCGATCCAGGTTGACGGTTTGGTGGACAGGCCCGGCAATTACGATCTTGGAGACCTGACCAAAGGCATCACCCTTGAGGAGCGTATCTATCGGTTCCGTTGTGTCGAGGCCTGGTCGATGGTCGTACCTTGGGTGGGCTTTGAATTGGCGGACCTGCTTGCGCGCGTCGGTGTGCAGCCCTCGGCAAAGTATGTGGCATTTGAAACGCTCGTGCGCCCCGAAGAAATGGTCGGCCAGCGTCGTCCGACTTTGGACTGGCCCTACCGCGAAGGTCTGACCATCAGTGAGGCGATGCATCCGCTGACGATCATGGCGACGGGCCTTTACGACGAGCCGATGCCAAATCAGAACGGCGCGCCGATCCGCCTTGTCGTGCCGTGGAAGTACGGCTTCAAGTCGATCAAGTCGATTGTGCGGATCACGCTTGCTGACAAGCGGCCTCCGATCAGCTGGCAAATGGCGAATGGCCGCGAGTACGGCTTTTTCAGCAACGTGAACCCGACCGTGGACCACCCGCGCTGGTCTCAGGCGACCGAACGCCGGATTGGTGGCGGTTTGTTCGCAAAGCGTGTGCCGACGTTAATGTTCAACGGGTACGAGAAAGAAGTGGCCGGTCTTTACGCTGGTATGGATCTGACGGTGAACTTCTGATCCGGCACGAAATTTGCCTGACATGTATATAGTGAAAGAACGGATAGGCGGATGACCGCAGCGCAACGCATAAATATTGGCCTGTCGAGGGTGCCTGCGTGGCCTCTCTATATACTGGGAGTGATCCCGCCTGCATGGTTTCTCTATCAGGGTCTGACCGGAGGCCTTGGGGCCGAGCCGATCAAGGCGCTGGAACACAAGCTTGGCGAGTTCGCGTTGCAGGTGTTAATCGTCGTGCTTGCGGTGACCCCTTTGCGCACCTGGACCGGGATCAACTTGACCAAATTCCGCCGGGCGCTGGGGCTTTTGACGTTCTTTTATGTCTTCCTCCATTTATTGGTCTGGCTTGTGTTGGACGTGCAGATCCTCAGTCAAATCTGGGCGGACATCATAAAGAGGCCCTACATCACCATTGGGATGGTCGGGTTCATTCTGATGATCCCCTTGGCGATGACGTCGAACAACCGGTCGCTTCGCAAGCTTGGGCCAAAGACCTGGAAACGGCTGCATCAACTGACCTACGTCACGGCGATCCTTGGCGCCGTACATTTCGTCATGCTGTCCAAGGGCTTTCAAATCGAGCCGCTGGTATACCTTGGGATCGTGATTGCTTTGGTTGCGACCCGGATCAAATTGCCGGTCCGGCGCGCCGTCGCATAATATGACTTCCCACGGGCGCGGACCTCGCTAAGGTCGCGCCCATGGACCAAAATACCACCCGCAAAGGCGTCTTTCTTATCATGGCGCTGTTTTGTCTTCAGCCGATGGCGCTTGGCGCCTGGCTGGCGCTTATCCCATTCGTAAAAGAATCGCTGGAGCTGTCGAAGTTCGATCTGTCACTTGCGCTTTTGGGCATGCCGGTCGCGGTTCTGGTCGCGCTTCAGTTTGCCGGACGGCTGTCCACGACGTTTGGCGTCAGACGCCTGGTGGTCGCCACCTTTCCGGTGCAATGCCTCGCCGGTTTCTTGCCGTTGATTGCCAACAGTCAGGTGACGCTGTTTTTCGCGCTGATGGCATTCGGTGCGGCGCATGCCTTTATGGAGGTCGGACTCAACGTCTATGCGGGCCGGGTCGAAAAGAAAGCCGCGACACATATCATGAACCGCTGTCACGGCTTTTGGGCGCTGGGACTGATGGCCGGGTCATTTCTGGCAACATCCGGTGCGGGCGCGATCGGTCCGCTGGGGATTTTGGCGGTCGTGGCGGTGGCATCGACCGGCGTGGGAATTCTTGCAGCCCGACAACTGCCGAAGATGGGCGAAGAGGGGGCCGAGCATGTTGCGCCGCGCCGCCGCCTGTCACAGATGCCGCGCGCGCTCTTGGCGATCGGCGCGTTCATGATGCTGGTTACGATGGCGGAAGGGGCGATGGCGGACTGGTCGGCAGTCTATTTGTCCGAGCGCCAATCGATCGACGTGACCGAGGCGGGGATCGCGGTAACGATATTTGCGGGCTTTATGGCCTTTGGGCGGTTCCTTGGGGATTGGCTAAAGCATCGGTTCGGTGCGCTGGCCTTGGCGCGGGGATCGGTGGTGTTGGCATTGGTCGGGCTGTCGTGCCTGATTGCGCCGTTGCCGCTGGTCTTTTCGTTTATTGGCTTTGCTCTGATCGGGATGGGGGTGGCGTCCGGGTATCCTCTGGGCGTGTCAGCGGTCGCGGCGCTGGGTGACACGCACGAGGCAAGCAACGTCGCGATCATGTCGACATGTGCTTTGACTGGCTTTTTGATCGGCCCACCACTGATTGGCTTTCTCGCGGACTCATATGGAATGAGATTCGGGTTCGCGACGATGATTCCTGGCTTGCTCGTGTGCCTTTTCCTCGCAAAGTGGCTGACTCCGCCCGAGTCGGACGCGAGTCGCACCTGACTCGGGGCTGAAAACCGCGATTCACCGGCATCCATTCGGCGATTCATTGGAAAATCACCTTGATTGGGCGTGCAAATCACTCACCAGGCCTGTGAAATGGGAACGTGCAACGCAGTATTTTCAAGCCAAATGCCTTATTTTTAAGGCTGTTACATTCCTGAGAAAGAAAATTCATCTTTCTGATAAAAAACTGCTTGCGAACCCGGTACCCAATACGTAGATAGCCCTCACCGGAGGCGCAGAGATGCAACAACGGGGCGCCAGACGGGCAGAAGCGGAGACGCAGACGCAACGAGACGCAAAATAATAATAGAGATAGATGAGGCGGGGCGCGCCGAAAGTTAGGGCGCACTCAGTCACTTTTGTCTCTACGCTCTTTGAAATTGATGGTAACTGAAGAGATATGTGGGCGGTTTGGTCATTCGATGGATCAGCCTCTTCATATCGACTTTCTTAGGC
>JARFRG010000168.1 GCA_029287375.1 Boseongicola sp.
TTTCCATCCCAGACGCATCAGCTGGTCATAGCGGTACCGCGGCACAATCGCCTTCACCATTGCGAAGAGGAAAAAGAAAACCGCCATCTTGGCGACCATCCACAGCGGTCCGTCCGGCAGGAATGGGATTGGCGACAACCAGCCACCAAAGAACAACAACGACATCAACGCACACATCAGGAAAATCGCGATGTACTCGCCAGCCATGAACAGCAGGAACGGCGTCGAGGAATACTCAACCTGATAGCCCGCGACCAGTTCAGATTCTGCTTCAGGCAAATCGAACGGTGGGCGGTTCGTTTCCGCCAAAGCGCTGATAAAGAACAAAAAGACCATTGGGAAATGCGGCAACCAGTACCAGCTGAAGATGCCCCAATCGCCGTCCTGCGCCCGCACGATGTCCCCGAAATTCATTGACCCGGTCGTCAGGATCACACCGATGATGATCAGGCCCAAGGACACTTCGTATGAGATCATCTGCGCCGCCGACCGAAGCGATCCAAGGAACGGATACTTCGAGTTCGACGCCCATCCGCCCATGATCACGCCGTACACTTCCAGCGATGAAATCGCGAAGACATACAGGATCGCGACGTTCAGATCTGACAAAACCCATGTGTCGCTGAACGGAATGACCGCCCAGGCAATCATCGCCAGAACGAAAGACGTCATTGGCGCCAGAATGAACACCGGCCGGTCCGCGCCTGCCGGGATCACGATTTCCTTGACGACATATTTCAATGCGTCCGCGACGGTCTGCAGTATGCCCCAGGGGCCAACCACGTTTGGTCCGCGCCGCATCTGAACAGCAGCCCAGATTTTCCGGTCGCCGTAGACAAGGAACAAGAGGCTGACCATCACAAAACCGATGACCAAAGGCACCTGTGCCATGACGGTCACAAGGATGCCGAGAGGTGTGCTTAGAAACTCAGCCATTCGTCCCCACGTATTTGTGTTCCCATGGGCGCGCTCGCCCGCGTCTTGTTAACAGCATCCCGGGTCAAAGGACCAGACCCGAGCTACCTTATTCTGCCGCCAGTTTCCCGGCCTTTCGCGCCCGCGCCAAGCCCTGCAATTCGCCCATCAAGGGGGCGGCCCGCAGGATCGGGTTGGTCAGATAATGGTCATGCACCACCTGTCCGAAATCACCACTGCCCGCTGCGCGTGCCTCAACTGCACTCCAGTCGTTTTCCGGAACCTGATCAATCGCTTTCAGATGTGGAAACGCCTCGACCAGTTTTGCGCGCAACTGCGCCAGCGAGTCGTATGGCAAGGTCGCGCCCAACTCAGACGACAGCGCCCGCAGGATTGCCCAGTTTTCCTTGGCCGCGCCCGGAGGGAACGACGCGCGCAACGCAAGTTGCGGACGCCCTTCGGTATTGACGAACAGACCGTTTTCCTCGGTCCAGGCGGCGGCGGGCAATATGATATCAGCGCGATGCGCGCCCCGATCGCCGTGGCTGCCCTGATAAATCACCGTGGCACCAGCCGCGATCTCGACCTCGTCCGCGCCGATGTTGTAAACAACCTCGGCACCCTCAAGAGCCGCTGAAATCCCGCCATCCGTCACGGCGCCGACATCCATCGCGCCCACGCGTGCAGCGGCGGTGTGCAGGATCAAAAGCTTGGACTCGGTTTTTTCAGCAAACGCCATGGCGCTGGCCAATGCCGCACCACCGTCGTTGCCCGTCAAGGCCGCCTGCCCGACGATCACCAGTGTTTCGCGCGACAGGGCGTCTTCCGAAGAACCGCCAAGCAATTCGGCCAGTCCCGCGTGTCCCGTGCCAAGATGGAAATAGTCGTAGGTCAGATCGACCGCTTCACCGACCAGTCCGATTTTTGCGCCACGGCTCCAGGCCTTGCGCAATCGCGCGTTCAAAACAGGCGCTTCCAGACGCGGATTTGTGCCGATCAACATGATCGCATCCGCCGTATCGATGTCCTCGATCAAAGCCGTGCCGACATAGCCCGAGCGATTTCCGGCAGGCAAAGCCGTACCATCAACCCGGCATTCGACCGACCCACCAAGACCCTCGACCAGTTCTTTCAATGCAAACGCCGCCTCAACCGGGGCCAGATCGCCCACAAGGCCCGCAACCTTCTTGCCCTGCATCGCCGCCGCGACAGCGCCAAGCGCCTCGTCCCATCCTGCCGCGCGCAGTTTTCCGTTTTCGCGAATGTATGGCGTGTCCAGACGCTGACGCCGCAGACCCTCCCAGGCATAACGCGACTTGTCCGACAGCCATTCTTCGTTCACGCCGTCATGGTTGCGCGGCAATATCCGCATGACTTCACGACCCTTGGTGTCGACCCGAATGTTCGACCCCAGCGCGTCCATCACGTCAATTGTTTCGGTCTTCGTCAGCTCCCACGGCCGCGCGGTAAAGGCATAAGGCTTGGACGTCAAAGCGCCGACGGGGCAAAGATCAACGATGTTGCCCTGCATCTCGCTATCGAGCGTCTGCCCCAGATAGGACGTAATTTCACTGTCCTCACCACGCCCGGTCTGCCCCAACTCAGGCATGCCCGCGACTTCGGTGATAAAACGCACACAGCGCGTGCAGGAAATGCACCGCGTCATGGCGGTCCCGACGAGCGGTCCCAAGTCCATGCTGTCGGTGGCGCGTTTCGGCTCGCGAAAGCGCGAGAAATCCACGCCGTAAGCCATTGCCTGATCCTGCAAATCGCATTCGCCGCCCTGATCGCAAATCGGACAATCCAGCGGGTGGTTGATCAGGAGGAACTCCATCACACCCTCGCGGGCCTTCTTCACCATCGGCGATTTTGTCTTGATGACTGGCGGAGCGCCCTCGGGACCGGGGCGCAAATCCTTGACCTGCATCGCACATGACGCGGTTGGCTTTGGAGGGCCGCCAACGACCTCAACCAGACACATCCTGCAGTTGCCCGCGATGGACAAACGCTCGTGATAGCAAAATCTTGGAATTTCGATCCCGGCCTGCTCGCAGGCTTGAATCAGTGTCAGCGCCGGATCAACTTCGACTTCCTGGTCGTCGATGATGACCTTTCTCAGATCGGACATTGGACTTCGGTTCCCTTGGGTTCCGCCGCCTCTCGTCCGGGCGGCCTGTCATCTTGCGCGCAGCAAGCGACCCGCCGCACTGTTCTTGGCTATTTCTTCACGGCCCACAGTGCAATAGCCTTCCGGGGTTTTCGGGCTTGCGCCCCGATCCGCCAATTCAGCCTCGATGCGCGCCCTAAGCTTTTCTTTTTCCTCGCGATTATCTGTCAATTCCTCGATCTGAGCGTCAGAATAACCCGCATCTTGCGCGTATTTTTCCAAGGCCTTCAGGTAATTATATGCGCGAAGATAGCGTGGAGAGATCGCATCGCAATTGCGGCGGATTAGGTCCGCCATCCCGATCGCGTAAAAGCCCGACACTACTGTGCGGTTCTCGTAAAGCGGCGGCAACGCCACCGCAGGCGTCGCACCACCTGCAATTAGTGCCAGAACCAGAAAATGTTTAATACGTTTCACACCGTAACCTGCTCGTTTTTGCGGCCCAGGCCCCGCTCCCCGTCCGTTCCCAAGATATAAGGCGCTTGGCGACAAATGTTGAGGTGCTGCTCACGGGTTGACATCTAATCGGCAGTTTTGGGCGTATTCCTGCCACCACAAAGATAGGCATCCGCCCGCATTTCACTGTTTTTAAATGATTAAATCGACATCTTGGCGCGGGCGAAAGGAAGTGAAGCGTGTTACCGTTTTCCGCCATTCCGCTAACGGCGCCGATCCCTCAACGGATGTATGCCCCGCCCGGCTTTGCGCAAAAACGCACCCACCATGACAAGCCCCACAAACCCAAGGCCCACAACCGCGCCCCACGCCCAGCCCGGCATCAACTCAGCGCGCAGGGCAACAACCGCGCCCCAAATCGGCACACCAATCAGAAGAAATGTAAGAATTGCACCGAATGCGCTCAGGAAACCGTCCCAAATGCGGATCACCGCACCGGGCTCACAGTTTTCCGCCGCTCACAAAGCGATAAGCAAGAATCGAACCCGTCACCATCAAAAGCGCGAGCATCGCGCCGGACGCATAGGGGAACACGACGCTATGCATATAAAATGCAAAATCGCTTGCAAACATATCCAAAGCCACGCGCAGGCCGTTTCCGAAAAACACCATGCCCGTCAGGATAAAAGCGATGGAAGACCACATTGGCTTCACGGTCGATTGGGTTACCAAATACAAGCAGGCCGTCGCCATACCAATTTGCAAAAACGCAAAAGCTGTATACATCAAAAACCTGTCCTGCCGCCTGCTCAGACGCTTGTCTTAGTCCAAACGCCACATTCGTGCAGCGATTTGGGCCTGCGCCTCAAAGGTCATCTATCCTGTTCGGCATTAAAGTCACACAGCTTTGTGCCGAAACAACGGCAAAGTCACGCAACGTAAAGGGCAACTACTCTGCGGCAACCGCGCTTGATTTGCCTGTGCGCTTGGCTTTGATGCGGTCTTCGATCTCGTCACGGAAGTGACGGATCAACCCCTGAATGGGCCATGCAGCCGCATCACCAAGGGCGCAAATCGTGTGGCCCTCAACCTGTTTGGTGACATCCAGCAGCATATCGATCTCTTCGGGTTCCGCGTCGCCGCGCACCAGACGATCCATCACGCGCATCATCCAGCCCGTGCCTTCGCGGCATGGCGTACACTGGCCGCAGCTTTCGTGTTTGTAGAACTTCGACAGCCGCCAGATCGCCTTGATGATGTCGGTGTCGTTGTCCATCACGATCACGGCCGCCGTCCCCAGACCCGACCGCTGCTCGCGCAGCCAGTCGAAATCCATGATCGCCTCGTCCTTCATGATCTTGCCGGGCAGACACGGCACGGACGAGCCACCGGGGATCACGGCCTTGAGGTTTTTCCAGCCACCGCGAATACCACCGCAATGACGATCGATCAGTTCTTCAAACGAAATCGACATCGCCTCTTCAACGACGCAGGGATTATTCACGTGGCCACTGATCGCAAACAGCTTGGTGCCGGCATTGTTCGGACGCCCAAAGCCTGAAAACCATTCCGGTCCACGGCGCAAGATCGTCGGCACAACGGCGATGGATTCCACATTGTTAACAGTCGTCGGACAACCATAAAGACCCGCGCCCGCAGGGAATGGCGGCTTCATCCGCGGCATGCCCTTTTTGCCCTCAAGGCTTTCAAGCAGCGCGGTTTCCTCGCCGCAAATATAAGCGCCCGCGCCGTGATGCAGGTAGATGTCAAAATCCCAGCCCGACCCCGCCGCGTTCTTGCCCACAAGCCCGGCGTCATACGCCTCGTCAATCGCAGTCTGAAGCGCCTCTTTCTCGCGGATATATTCACCGCGAATATAGATGTAACAAGCATTGGCCTGCATCGCGAAAGACGCAATCAGACAGCCCTCGACCAGCGTATGCGGGTCGTGGCGCATGATCTCACGGTCTTTGCAGGTGCCGGGTTCGGACTCGTCGGCGTTGACCACAAGATAGCTTGGACGCCCGTCGCTTTCCTTCGGCATGAACGACCATTTCAGTCCGGTCGGAAAACCCGCACCGCCCCGGCCACGCAGGCCAGACGCCTTCATCTGATCGACGATCCAGTCACGCCCCTTTTGAATGATCCCGGCCGTGCCATCCCAATGGCCCCGCGCCTGAGCGCCCGCAAGCGTGCGATCATGCATGCCGTAGATGTTCGTGAAGATGCGGTCCTTGTCGTCGAGCATAGCAACCTCGTCATTGGTCGGGGATGACCCCCGCCGGATTATTTCGTATCGCGCCGTTTACGCCAGATTTGCCAGGTAACCACAAGGGCCCAAGCAAACCCCGCAAGCGCAAAAAGGTCGAATAAGAAAGCGTACCGCGATGGAAGACCAAGTTTGCCGCCGATCAGCTGCGCCAGCATCCACAGGATCATCGTACCAGCGATCACGACCGAAACAAGCCGCGCCTGTCGCGCCCGTGCCTTTTCCGGGTCAGAACCTGTCATTTGGCACCTCTCGGTTGATGCGCCTATCATTCCAAAAACTTATAGCTGCGCCCAACGGATGGGCGCAACGACCTTTTAGCCGACCGCGCGGCAACGACGTGTGGTTCAGACAAACCGCAGCGTGACCGCGCCTCCGGGTGATTAGCCCGCCAGTTCTTTCGCCTGAGCCACCCAGTTGTCGCGACTTACACGGCCCTTGAAACCCTCAAGGTTTTCATCAACCCAGGCAACGTCTCCCGCGTTCCAGGCCGCAATCTGATGGAAATGATAATAGCCCATGCCATTGAGAACCGCCTCAAGCTTTGGACCCACGCCCTTGATCTTCTTGAGATCATCCGCCGTACCGCCCTCTGGTGCGGACAACGTCGCTGGTTTCCCGGTCGGTGGCTCCGCCGCCTCGGCAACCGTCTCTTCAACAACCTCAGCCACAGCCGCGTCCTCGACCGGAGCCGCCTTGAGCGGCGCGGGTGCTGTTTCTGCGTCGGCTTCGGCCGGTGCGCGCGCCTGTTCGACTTTGGCTTTCACTTCGCCAGCCTTGGCTTCAATGGACTTGGCGGCCACTTTCGACCAGTCCTTGCCAAGCGAAGTCATCAAAAACAGATAAATGATCGCCGCAATGATCCCCGCAAAAATCAGCCCCATTAATGCCGCGCCGAAAAAGCCGCGTCCGCCGATCAGCATTTGATAAACCAGCCCGAGCAGGAACATCCCGAACGAAAAGACGCCGAGATAGCCGAATGCGTGTGAGTTTTTTGTGTCCATTAGTGCAAATTCTCCCGTTGGTCTGCAGACACGCGCGTCCGCCAAAGCAATAAACACCGGAATCGCGGCACAACCAAGTCAACCTGTATCAAAGGCGTGAACAACCCGTTTCCAGAATCATCACACGTCGAGCCTAATAGACGTCGCCGTCGCCGACTTTCTTCGAAAATTCAGTCTCGTCGCCAGAGGCCAGCAACCGGGCCTGGGCAACCCACTCGTCCCGACTGACACGGCCCTTGAAGCCTTCAAGATTGTCATCAACCCAGGCGATTTCCGCTTCGCTCCAGGCTGCAATCTGGTCGAAATGATGAAAGCCCATCGTGTTAAGAAGCGTTTCCAGCTTCGGCCCCACACCCTTGATCTTCTTCAGATCATCGGCCTTGCCATCGCGGGCTTCGCTCAGGCCCTGCGGCTTGGCACCCTCCGGCGTCGCAACCGACGGAGCTTTTGCCACAGGTTCGGCAATCGGCGTCACGTTGGCGACCGGACGTTCGGCGACCGCCACGCTGCCTTCAATCCACGGTGTGACTAGTGGCACTTCGGTGCCATCGATCCGCTTGATCGTGTCGCCAATGCTCACCGCCGCCTGCGCGCTGGCGTTAAATTCATTGCGTCCCTGCTCATGCTTTTTCAGCGAGGTAAGGCCCGCCAAAGGCTCGGCTGCGAACCGTCCGTTCTGCGGCCCCGGCACAGGCACATTGCCCGCCGCCATCTCGTCAATGATCTCGCCCAGACGCGCCGCTGTCAGATCCTCGTAATAATCCTTGCCGATCTGCGCCATTGGCGCATTCGCGCAGGCCCCCAGACACTCGACTTCTTCCCACGAAAACTTGCCATCGGGCGACAGATCATGGGCGTGCCTGGCGATCTTTTCCTTGCACAACCCAATCAAATCTTCCGCGCCGCAAATCATGCAGGACGTCGTGCCGCAGACCTGAATATGCGCAACCGACCCAACAGGCTGAAGCTGGAACATGAAATAAAACGTCGCCACTTCCAACACGCGGATATACGCCATATCCAGCATCGCCGCGACTGCCTCCATCGCAGGTCGCGTCAGCCAGCCTTCCTGCTCCTGAGCACGCCAGAGCAGCGGAATAATCGCCGACGCCTGCCGCCCTTCCGGGTACTTCTTGATCTGAGCCTCAGCCCAGGCAAGGTTGGCATCCGTAAACGCGAAGTGGTCGGGTTGGTCTTTGTGAAGGCGGCGCAGCATTGTCTTGGTTCCGATCTAAATCGATTCTTATGTCTTCGGGCGGGGGTCAGGTCACCGGTCAATCTCGCCGAACACAACATCCAGCGTCCCGATAATAGCGGCCACATCCGCAAGCTGATGCCCTTTGGATATATGATCCATCGCCTGCAAATGCAGAAATCCCGGTGCGCGTATCTTTGAGCGGTACGGCTTGTTCGTGCCATCCGCCACAAGGTACACGCCAAACTCACCCTTCGGGGCCTCGACCGCGGCGTAAACCTCGCCCTCAGGCACATGGAAACCTTCGGTGTACAGTTTAAAGTGGTGGATAAGCGCCTCCATCGAGGTCTTCATATCGCCTCGCGACGGCGGCGTGATCTTTCCGCGAGACATGATCTCGCCCGGCTCATTGCGCAACTTCTCGCAGGCCTGACGGATAATTTTCACCGACTCGCGCATCTCTGCCATGCGGCACAGATACCGATCATAACAATCGCCGTTCACCCCAACCGGGATTTGGAAATCGAACTCGTCGTAGCACTCATAAGG
>JARFRG010000118.1 GCA_029287375.1 Boseongicola sp.
GCCTTGATGCTTGGCGAGGCTGCCGCCGAAGGTCGCGGCGTGTCCCTTGATGACGTGTCCGACCGGGGGCGTGATGGCATCACCGGGGCGCGCAAGCGTGGCGACATCGGGTTTAGCGCCATTCGCGCCGGCGACATTGCCGGGGAGCATGACGTGATCTTTGCCGCCCCCGGCGAGCGGATCATCCTGCGCCATGTCGCAACAGATCGCAGCATTTTCGCCCGTGGTGCCTTACGCGCCGCCCTTTGGGGTCACGGGCGAGATCCCGGAGAATACGATATGCTGGATGTTTTGGGATTGAACTGATCCAGGGTCGGTCCCGTACCGTAAACGATAAAACGGATATGGATACGGACGATGGCGCGCCTTTTCAAAACACTTGCACTTGCAACATTGGCAACGGGCCTTTTTGCGCCGATAGCAATGGCCGAGGGCTTTCAACGTATTGATGATGAACGAAATTTCATGAGCGTCTTGAAAGACCGTGAGCTAAAGCGTTTTGGCATACGGCTTCAGGTTGGCGATGATGGTGTGATCCAGGGCCGCGCCTTTGGTCAAAAAGTCAGTGGCGCGTGGGACTGGGAAAACGGCTTTTTCTGTCGTGATCTTTTCCTTGGCGGCAAAGAGTTTGATGCCGACAACTGTCAGCTGGTCGAAATCAGGGGCAACACAGTTCGGTTCACGTCTGACATGGGCAGCGGCGATCATGCCGACTTGCGTCTGGAATAGCGCCCCGCGCTTTGCGGTCTAAAAGTCGACCGCGATCCCTTTCTTTTCCCAATCTCCATAGCGCACTGGTTCAGGGCCATCGCGACCACCAAGTTCGGTGGGCATTTTGGCGGCTTTCACGGCCTTGCGGCGCGCTTCGGCTTCATTGAGGGCGCGCTGTGCCTCTGGCGTCAGGTCTGGTTTGTCGTCGGACATTGCGAAAGGCTTTCTTGTTGAACCGCAGCCTTTGATATACGCGGGCGGCAACTTTGGACAAGGCAGGGCAGGCAAAATCATGCAGGCAGGGTTAGAACCCAGACGGCGCGCCGTCGCATTGATGACGCAAGTGACGCAAGATCATCTTCCGCTTCATACGCCGCATCGCATGGACGAAACTCTGGATGGATTGCCTCCGGAAGACCGCGCGCGCGCTCTTCGTCTGGCAACAGAGGCCCTGCGCTGGGCAAGCCGGTCGGATCGCCTGTTAGGCCCGCATCTGCGCATGAAACCCGAAGACAGCGTGATGAACGCCCTGCGGTTGGCGCTTTATGAGATCAACGTCACGGGCGCGCCCGGCCATGCGGCGGTCAATGCCGCCGTGTCGATTGTGCCGAAAAGCAAAACGGGTCTTGTGAACGCCGTGTTGCGCAATGTGGATCGCCGCGCGCAGGTCTGGGATGATCTGCCAATGCCGGTGACGGCGAAATGGCTGCGAAAACGCCTGATCGCCGCATGGGGAAAAGAAGCCGTTATCGCGATGGAGCATGTCCACTCTGGCACGCCGCCGCTTGATATATCGGTGAAAACCGATGCCGATGAGTGGGCGCAAAAGCTTGGGGCCAAGATGCTGCCGACAGGCAGTTTGCGGATGGATCAATCTGGGCAGGTGTCGGCCCTGCCGGGCTTTGACGAGGGCGCATGGTGGGTTCAGGATGCCGGTGCCGCACTGCCCGCCGCCCTGTTGAATGCCAAAGCCGGCGAGCGGGTGCTGGACCTTTGTGCAGCCCCCGGTGGCAAGACTATGCAGCTTTGTGCAAGCGGTGCGGATGTTGTCGCGCTTGACGTCTCTGACAATCGCGTGGTGCGCTTGCGAGAGAACCTTGCACGGGTCGGAATGACGGCAGAGCTGGTGGTGGCCGATGCGCTGAAATGGGAAACGGACGTGCAATTTGATGCGATCCTTCTGGATGCGCCCTGTTCGGCGACAGGCACCTTGCGCCGTCATCCCGACCTTGGACATGCCAAGGACGGCAGCGATCTTGAAACGCTTTTGCCGCTGCAATCCACATTGATCGACCGCGCGCTGGGGTGGCTGAAACCCGGTGGGCGCCTGGTTTATTGTACCTGCTCGCTGCTGCCGGAAGAGGGCGAAGCGCAACTCGCGGCGATGCTGGAGCGTCACCCGACCCTGATCCTTAGCGCCGATCTCCCGGAAGGCGTCGATCCGGGCTGGAAAGCGCCCAAAGGGGGCTTGCGACTGCGCCCAGACTTTTGGGCCGAACACGGCGGCATTGATGGTTTCTTTATCGCAATGGTGCAAAAACCCGCCTGAGCCGCAGAATTTCCATGACGCGGGTCCGGACTTTGGGGTATCTTAGCCGCAATAGGTCCGAAACAATCGGACGGCAGAGGCAGGGCGACACCGTTGTCCCAGGACGAAAGTTGGAACGCGCGAAAGACGCGCTTTATGAACCGTTTGCACGCGCGTGTGGCTTCGTTCTCGCGCCCGGCAACGGCGTTTTCGACGACGCCTGAACCCCGCACAATCGGATCCTTTGCCCGTGGTCGCCAGATCACCGGCGGCAATTTCCTGTTCGCGGGCTTTCTGGTCGAGGCTCCGGATACCGCGATCTGGGACTTGCCGATGCCCGATGAGGGGTTCGAAACTGAAATCCATGGTTTTACATGGCTGGACGATCTGGCGGCCGTCGGTGACCACCACGCATCCAAACGCGCGCAGGATTGGACCCACGACTGGATCGCCCGATATGGAACGGGTTCGGGGCCGGGCTGGACGCCTGATCTGACGGGGCGACGGCTTATTCGATGGATCAACCATGCGATTCTGTTGCTCAACGGACAGGAACGCGAAACCAGCGAGGCCTATTTCCGTTCTCTTGCTGCACAAACCATTTTTCTCAGCCGACGCTGGAAAGCGGCCTCGCCAGGTTTGCCAAGGTTCGAGGCGCTCACAGGTTTGATCTATGCAGGCCTCGCTCTTGATGGAATGGACGCACATGTGGGTCATGCCACGCGGGCTTTGGCACAGGAATGCGCACGTGAAATTGACGAAGGCGGCGGATTGTCGACCCGCAACCCCGAAGAACTGCTCGAGGTGTTCACGCTCCTGAACTGGGCGGCGGCGGCGCTTCAGGATATGGGGCAAGCGCAGGGTGTGGCGCATATCAACGCCATCGAAGCGGTTGCGCCTGTATTGCGCGCGCTGCGTCATTCGGACGGTGGTCTTGCGCGTTTTCATGGCGGAGGGCGCGGACTTGAGGGTCGGCTTGATCGGTCGCTGGCGTCTTCGGGTGTCAAACCCGTGACCCATGACGGGCTTGCGATGGGATTTGCACGCGTCAGCCATGGACGCACCAGCCTTATTGTGGACGCCGCCGCACCGCCGCGCGTTGCGGCATCAGCCAACGCGCATGCCTCGACACTGGCGTTCGAACTGACGTCGGGGCGTCGTCCCGTTGTGGTGAATTGCGGTTCCGGCGCGACGTTTGGCAAGAGCTGGCGGCGGGCCGGGCGCGCCACGCCAAGTCACTCCACGCTTGGCCTTGAGGGTTTGTCATCGTCGCGTCTTGGGGCTGCGGGAAAAATATCGGACCGGGAATCGGAATTGCTGGTCGATGCGCCGCGTGATGTACGGTTCGAGCGCGCCGAGGTTGACGGTGGCACGCGCGTCGTCGTGGGTCATGACGGCTATCTTGCCAGCCACGGTCTGACCCATGTGCGAACTTTGCATCTTGGGTTGGATGGGCGCGCATTGCGGGGCGAGGACACGCTGATTGCCTTTGATGCGACGGATCGCAAGCGGTTTGATCTTGCCTTCGATAAATCCAAACTGCGCGGCATCCCGTTTTCCGTGCGCTTTCACCTTCACCCCGATGTGGATGCGACGCTGGATATGAACGGCACAGCGGTGTCGATGGCGCTGAAAAGCGGTGAGATCTGGATATTTCGCGCCGGTGGAGAGGCTGCATTGGCCCTTGAGCAAAGCGTTTATCTGGAAAAATCGAGACTTTCTCCACGTGCGACCAAACAGATTGTTCTCACCGGCGCCGCGATGGAGTATGCCACCCGCGTGAACTGGTCTCTTGCCAAAGCACAAGAGACCCCGTCGGCCATCCGTGACTATGCGATGGACGATGTGATGGCGGTGGATTGAAAAAGCAAAGAAGACATCAACAATGAGTGACGTTCAGCCGGTACGCCGGGCCCTGTTGTCTGTTTCTGATAAAACAGGCCTTGAAGATTTCGCGAAAAGCCTTGCTGCCCAAGGGGTTGAATTGCTCTCGACCGGCGGGACCGCAAAGGCACTGCGCGCAGCGGGCCTCGCGGTCAAAGACGTGGCCGATCTGACGGGCTTTCCCGAAATGATGGATGGACGCGTCAAGACGCTTCATCCGGCGGTGCATGGCGGCTTGCTGGCACTGCGCGACGACGCCGATCACGTGGCATCCATGCAAACGCATGGCATTAGCGCGATCGATCTGTTGGTGGTGAATTTATACCCTTTCGAGGAGACTGTCGCGGCGGGCGCAGACTACGACACGGCCATCGAGAACATCGACATCGGCGGACCCGCGATGATCCGTGCGGCCGCGAAGAACCACAAGTTCGTGAATGTTGTGGTGGATGTGGCGGACTACGACGCGGTTTTGGCAGAGCTTGGCACCCACGGCGGCACTACATATGCCTTCCGTCAAAGACTGGCGGCGACGGCCTATGCCCGCACCGGGGCCTATGACGCGGCCGTGTCGACATGGATGGCGCAGGCTTTGAACGACACCACACCCCGACGGCGCGTGTTTGCAGGCACGCTTGCGCAGGGTCTGCGCTATGGAGAGAACCCGCATCAGGCAGCCGCCTTTTACACTGACGGTGTCGATATTCCGGGCCTCGCCACCGCTAAACAGCACCAAGGCAAGGAACTGTCGTACAACAACATCAACGACACCGACGCCGCCTTCCGACTGGTCGCCGAATTCAATGCCGACCGCTACGGTCCCACCGTCGCGATCATCAAACACGCCAACCCAAGCGGCGTCGCCCGAGGTGCCACCTTCGCCGAGGCCTTCGGACGCGCCTTTGACTGCGACCGCACCAGCGCGTTTGGCGGCATCGTTGCCCTGAACGGCACGCTCGACGCCGACACCGCAACTGCCATCACGAAAATCTTCACCGAAGTCGTCATCGCCCCCGACGCCACGGACGAAGCCAAGGCAATTTTCGCGAGTAAAAAGAACCTCCGCCTTCTCACGACAGGCGGTTTGCCGGACCCTTTCATGGCGCGCCTTGCTGTGCGTCAGATTGCTGGTGGTTGGCTGGTACAGGATGACGACACCGGCCACGTTGGTGAAGGCGATCTGAAGATCGTGACCAAACGCGCACCGACCGCGCAGGAACTCAAAGACCTGCAATTCGCCTGGACCGTCGCCAAACACGTCAAATCCAACGCCATCGTTTACGCCAAAGACGGCGCGACGGTTGGCATCGGCGCTGGCCAGATGAGCCGTATCGACAGCTCCACCATCGCCGCCCTGAAAGCCGGGCGCATGGGCGGAGACATTGGCGCGTCGCAAAGCCCGGCTATCGGTTCGGTCGTTGCCTCGGACGCGTTCTTTCCCTTCGCCGATGGCCTCCTCGCCGCCGCCGAAGCAGGCGCCACCGCAATCATCCAGCCCGGAGGCTCCATGCGCGACGATGAGGTGATCGCCGCTGCCGACGCCGCAGGCCTTGCGATGGTCTTCTCTGGCATGCGACACTTCCGTCACTGATGCGCACCCTGGCCCCCATGACCCGGACCGCCGTTGTGGTCTTTATCCTCGATCAGATCATCAAGATCTGGGTCGTCCAATTCCTGAACCTGAAAACCGTGGGGACAATCCTTGTCGCCCCACCGTATCTCACGCTTCGGATGGCGTGGAACGAAGGCATCAACTTTGGCCTTTTCTCGGGTGCAGGCGATGCGATGCGCTGGATTCTGATCGCTTTGGCGGTGGGAATTTCGGCCTGGATCGTGGTTTGGATGCGCCGCGACCGACCCGGTCGTTGGGTGCAGATCTCTGCGGGTCTTGTCCTTGGCGGGGCCATCGGAAACGTCATTGATCGCGTGATCTATGGGGCTGTGGCCGATTTTCTGAATATGTCGTGTTGCGGTTTTGAAAATCCGTGGTCGTTCAACCTGGCCGATATTGCGATCTTTGTGGGGGCATTCGGCTTGATCATTCTGGCAGGCGATCCGCCAAAGGACCGTGACGCCGAAACCAAAGCGGGTTAAGACAGGCCAGAGACCCAAAGGCCAAAGTACCAAGGAACAAGGCGTATGTTGATCCGATTGCTGTTCTTGATTGCCGCTGTAACGCTTGCTGCCTGTGGTGGCCGCGAAGATCGCGTGCCGAACCTCTTGAGTATCAGCCAGCCAACCAGTGACGGCCCGGACGAATTCTCGGTCCTGCCCGCAGAACCGCTTGTTTTGCCAAGCGACCTCGCGGCATTGCCACCGCCAACGCCGGGCCAGACAAACCGAACCGATCCGACACCGCGCGCCGAGGCGATCGCCGCTTTGGGTGGCAACCCCGCTGTCTTGTCGCGCGCATCAAATGACGGCGCACTGGTGCGTTATGCCGGGCGCTTTGGTGTGTCGGACAATATCCGCGCAACGCTTGCGGCCTCCGATCTGCGGTTCCGCCAGCAAAACGACGGGCGCCCTCTTGAACGCTTGTTCGATGTGAACGTCTATTTCGACAGCTACGAGCCCCTGTCGCTGGACCAATATGCCGAACTTGAGCGCCTTCGCCGTGCCGGTATCCGCACGTCATCCGTGCCGCCAGATCCGGCGCGATAGCATGACTACCGCTCACAAGTCTGTTGGTTGAACTTGAAGCGGCAGCAAATCGCCCTCATTTCATGGCAAGTCATCTGTATAAAGGAGAGGCCATGCGCCGGTTCATAGCGGTCATTTTTCCCCTCGTCGTTGCGTTAGCAGGCCCGCTGCGCGCCGCAGAGGTCTCGTCGTTCTCTCTGGAAAACGGCCTTGACGTGGTCGTCCTGGAAGACAACCGCGCGCCTGCTGTCGTGCATATGGTCTGGTACCGTGTCGGGTCAGCGGACGAGCCGCGCGGTGTGTCCGGGATTGCCCATTACCTCGAACATTTGATGTTCAAAGCAACCGATGAGCTTGAGGCGGGTGAGTTATCCGCCACAGTTGCGCGCAACGGCGGCAGCGACAACGCCTTCACCTCGTATGACTACACCGGGTATTTTCAGCGCGTCGCGTCGGACAGACTTGAATTGATGATGAAAATGGAAGCCAGCCGTATGGACGGCCTGGCCCTTGTGCCTGAGGACATCGCGACAGAACGCGACGTGGTCATAGAAGAACGCAACCAGCGCACTGACAATGATCCCGGCGCGCTTTTTGCCGAACAACGCCGCGCCGCGCAGTATCTCAGTCACCCCTACGGCATTCCAATCATCGGTTGGAAACACGAAGCCGAGGCACTGACACTTGAAGATGCCGTTGCCTTTTACGAGCAGCACTATGGGCCAAATAACGCGATTCTTGTGGTTGCAGGTGACGTGAACCCCGACGATGTTCGCAAACTCGCCGAGACCTACTACGGCGTGATCCCCCCAAATCCAAATGTCGAACCGCGAAAGCGCGTGATCGAGCCGCCGCAATTGGCCGAGCGTCGCCTGAGTTATGCCGACCCTCGCATTGGACAGGCCTATGTGATCCGCACCTATCTTGCGCCGGAACGCGATGCCGGTGCGCAAGACGAGGCGGCGGCCCTGACGCTGCTGTCTGAACTGCTGGGCGGGTCAGCGACGACCTCGTTCTTTGCCGAAAAGCTGCAGTTTGAAAGCCAGACAGCGATCTATTCTGCTGCGTTTTATAGCGGCTTGTCGTTGGATGACACGACGTTTGGCCTGATCGTTGTCCCAAGCGAAGGGGTCAGCCTGGCGGACGCCGAAGCTGCGATGGACAAAGCGCTGGCTGATTTTCTGGAAACCGGCGTCGATATGCAGGATCTTGAACGCATCCGCATGCAAATTCGCGCGTCTGAAATCTATGGTCAGGACAATCTGTCGTCACTGGCGCGGACCTATGGCGCTGGTCTGACAAGCGGGTTGACCATCGAAGACATCGAGGCTTGGCCGCAAATCCTTGGAGCCGTCACAGAAGACGATATCATGCAAGCTGCCGCCAAGATTTTTGACCGCAGCAACGCCGTCACAGGCTGGGTAATGCCCGAAGGGGCAGAGGAGTTGATGCAATGATCCGCGTTGTCTTTGCCGCATTGATGGCCGTCGCCGTCGCTTCTCCCCTCAAGGCCGAGATCGACATCCAGGAAGTGACCTCACCGGGCGGCGTGAAGGCCTGGTTGGTGCAGGAGGATTCCATTCCTTTCCTGTCGCTTCAAATTCGCTTTACGGGTGGGGCATCACTGGACCCATCTGGCAAGCGTGGGGTGACCAATCTTATGACGGGTCTGATCGAAGAGGGGGCGGGCGATCTTGATGCCACGGCATTTGCCGAAGCAAGAGATGGATTGGCTGCCAGTTTCGATTTCAATGTCTGGGCGGATGCAATGACCGTTTCGGCCCGGATGCTGACCGAAAACCGGGACGAGGCGATCGGCCTGTTGCGCGAAGCGCTGGTCAATCCTCGCTTTGACGAAGACGCGGTAGAACGCGTCCGCGCGCAGGTTCTGTCGGGTCTGCGTTCGGATGCGACGGACCCCAATTCAATCGCGGGCCAGACTTTTGATGCGATGGTTTACGGCGACCATCCTTATGCATCGACATCTGATGGCAATTTGGAAAGCGTCAGCGCCTTGTCGCGCGACGACATTGTTGCGGCGAACCGTGCCTTGCTGGCACGAGATCGTATCCATGTTGGCGCATCCGGCGATATTTCCGCCGAAGAGCTTGGGTTGCTTTTGGACCGGCTTCTTGGGGATCTTCCAGAAACCGGCGCACCCTTGGCGGGGCCTGCCGAACCAACTGTGACGGGGGGGGTGACCGTTGTGCCATTTGAGACCCCGCAATCCGTGGCGTTCTTCGGCCATACAGGCATCGCTCGCGATGATCCCGATTTCTTCGCCGCCTTTGTGGCCAACGAGGTTTTCGGCGGTTCGGGTCTTCAGTCGCGTCTGTCGGAAGAAGTACGCGAAAAGCGTGGGCTTACCTACGGAGTTGGCTCGTATTTGGTCAACTATGACCATGCCGACATGCTTTTGGGCCAATTCGCCTCTGCCAACGACCGGGTTGCCGAAGCAATTGATGTCGTAAAGGCCGAGTGGGCGAACATTGCCGCAAACGGTGTGACGCAAGAAGAACTGAGCGCAGCCAAGACATATCTGACCGGGGCCTATCCACTCCGCTTTGACGGAAACGGACCCATCGCGCGGATTTTGGTCGGAATGCAGGCAACGGGATTAACCCCCGACTATATCTCGACGCGCAACGCTCAGATCGAAGCCGTGACGTTGCAGGACGTCCAGCGCGTGTCGGCCCGCATTTATCAGCCCGAGAACCTGCAATTCATCGTTGTGGGTCAGCCTGACGGATTGGAAAGCACGAACTGATTGGGCAAAAAAAAAGGCCGTGCAAGCACGGCCATCCAGTCAGGGAGGAACTATATGCTGCGCGGTACAAATCTGCGCAGCGATGAAAAAGTCTGCGAATTCATAAGAAACTAAATCTAATGATCTGAGTATGCACATTTCTGATTGCGAGGTGTGCAGTTTCTTGGCGTGTGCCGAAAGATGTGGCAATTTTACTGCATTGGGCAGGGTGCTGATCCGCGCCAGCAACATCGGCGATCCGCGCTCTTTGTCCGTAATTCGTTGAAATCAAAGGCCCATAGCTGTCGTTCGCACGCACACATAGCGCCCTAAAGAGCCGGCCTTTGTTTTGGTGCAAATGCGTGATGGCGCGCTATTGGTCAGAGCTGATGACGCTTACATCAACATCCAAAGCCTCGACCCCGTTGCCTTGCGCGACCCCTCGGATCGGTGCGGCATCGACCGAGTCAAAGCCTGACCCAAGCCGAATGTAAGTCTCGTCCGGACATTTGAGGTTTGATGCATCAAACCCAACCCAGCCCAGATCGCGAACGTACAATTCCGCCCAGGCGTGGCTTGCGTCGGCGATATCACCCTCGGCATGAAGATACCCCGTCACATACCGTGCAGGGATTTCCAGACAAATAGCGGTCGCAATGAGAGTATGCGCGTGGTCCTGACACACGCCACGACCCGTTTCCAATGCTTCGGCCGCGGTTGTCTGACTGTCTGTCTCGCCTGGCACATATGCGATTGCCTCGCCGACGGCCGCGGCAAGCGCATGGGCCTCGGCCAGCGGCGTTTCGGCCCCTGCAATCGCACCCCGTGCCAGCTCTCGAATGGTGTTGTTCGTGCGCGTGAACTGCCCTTGTCGTACATAGGCCAGCGGCGGAACCTTTTCGCGGTGACCCTGAAGAACACCCGCGAGGTCTTTTGTCACAACCGTTCCACTCACTTCGACGACAACACTGTCGACAGATCCGCGAAACGTCATCGTTTCAATCAGATCACCGGCTCCGTCGCGGAAATTTGCGCCGCGCGTGGCCCCGTCAATTTTGACGTTCCAATCCAGCACATTCTGTCCGTCAAACAGCGATGGCCACAAGCGTAGCGATTGCGTGACACCGCGCATTGGCGGATCAAACCGATATGTCGTGCGGTGGTTCACATCCAGGCGCATTACCGTCCCTCTCCGCTTAGATAAACGTCGCCGATGGTTGCCGACAGGTCAGATATCTCGTTGATAGACCGCGTCAAAAACTCGTGCAGGCCTTCTTCAAAAATATCCTCGACGGATATCTCTGACAGGTTTGCCACGAGCAGACGTGCCTGTGTCTGCGCCGTGGTGGTGTTCCCATAGGCGCGCGCAAGCCGGTCAAGATGCCAACAGGTCTCTTCCGCGCATGTAATCAGCGATCTCGGAGCCTTGCGGTTCAAGATCAGGAAATCCGCGATCTTGGCAGCGGTGACTTCGCCGCCGTAAGCCCAGCTAAACGCCCGGTGCGCCGATAACGCGCGCAAAATCGTCCGCCACTGATAGTTGTCGAGACCTGACCCCACAAAGTCGACCTGCGGCAAAAGCACAAAATATTTCACGTCCAAAAGGCGCGCGGTGCTGTCAGCGCGTTCCAGATAATTGCCAATGTTCAGGAAGTCATAGCCATCGATACGAAGCTGGGTGTCCTCGATCGTACCGCGGATCAGCGATGCGGTGCGCAAGGTCCAGTCGATCAGATCATTCATTGAAAGCTTTGAACGCTCGGTACGCTTTAATTCGCGCATCTCCTGATGGGCATTGTTCAGCGCGTCCCACGTCTGACTGGTGAGTGACGTGCGCACGATCCGCGCGTTTTCGCGTGCGTTCTCGATGTTTGAGGCGACAGAAGAGGCGTTGTCGGAATCAAAGAACAGAAAGCTTTCCACATTTCGTTCCCGGACATCATCACCATACTTGGCGGCAAAGCCCCGGGATGTTCCACTGGCGCGCAGCACGGATTCCCATTCATTGCGATAGCCGCCAGACGTATTGGGAAGCAACGCATTGCGCGAGCCAACCTCAAACAGGCGCGCAACCGTGTCGGCGCGTTCGACATAGCGGCCGATCCAGAAAAGATTAGCGGCATGGCGTGAAAGAAGAGTCATTCTGCCATCACCCACGTGTCTTTGACGCCGCCGCCCTGACTGGAATTCACCACAAGGGAATCCTGTGTCAATGCAACGCGCGTGAGGCCACCCGGTACAAGTTCGATGTTTTGACCAACAAGGCAGTAAGGGCGCAGATCCACATGGCGCGGCGCTATGCCTTCTTCGACAAAGGTCGGGCATGTCGACAGTGCCAGAGTTGGCTGCGCGATGTAATTGTCTGGGTCTTCCTCGATTTTTAGCCGGAACGACTCGATTTGTTCCTTGGTTGAACGCGGCCCGACAAGCATCCCGTAGCCCCCGGAACCATGGACTTCTTTGACCACAAGGTCGCCAAGGTTCTCGAGCACGTATTTCTGTTCGTCCGATTTGGAGCATTGCCATGTCGGCACGTTCTTCAGGATCGGTTCTTCCCCCAGATAAAATCGGATCATGTCAGGTACGAACGTATAGATCGCCTTGTCGTCGGCGACGCCTGCGCCGGGGGCGCTCGCGATGGCCACCCCGCCAGAGCGATAGACGTTCATCAGGCCCGGCACGCCAAGCATGGAATCCGGGCGAAAGCACAGCGGATCAAGATATGCGTCATCAATCCGACGATAGATGACATCGACCTTCTTTGGCCCCTCGGTCGTGCGCATCCAGCAAAAATCACCCTCGACGAACAAATCCTGACCTTCGACAAGCGCGACGCCCATCATGTCGGCCAGAAAGCTGTGCTCGTAATAGGCTGAATTGAAATGGCCGGGCGTCAGGATGGCCACGGTGGGCGCGCCCTCGCATTTGTCCGGCGCGACACTTGCCAGAGTTCGGCGCAACTGTGCCGGATAACTGTCAACCGGGGCAATTCGGTTTTCGCGGAACAATTGCGGAAACATCCGCATCATAATCTCGCGATTTTCCAGCATATACGAGACACCAGACGGCGTGCGGCAATTGTCTTCAAGAACAAAGAATTCGTCGGGGCCGGTGCGCACAAGGTCGATGCCCACGATGTGGCTATACACGCCGCGTGGAGGTTTGATCCCCACGACAGCCTTCTCATAGGCCGCGTTCTGATAGACTAGACGCCCCGGAATAACGCCCGCTTTGACGATCTCGCCGCGACTGTAGACATCCAGCAAAAAGGCATTCAGCGCTTTGGCACGTTGTTTGATGCCGCGATCCAGTTTGCGCCATTCGTCAGCGGAAAAGACCCGTGGGAACATGTCGAAGGGGATCAGCCGATCCGGGTCGCCGCCTTCGCCGTAAACGGCAAAGGTGATTCCGATGCGCCTGAACAAAGCTTCGGCTTCGGATTGCTTGGTGTTTCGAAATTCCGCCGGCATGTCCGCGGCCCAACTGTCCAGACCCGAATAGGGTGACCGGATCGCTCCGCTGCTTCCCATTTCATTGAAATAGCTTGGCTTTTCTACCATAGGTTCCCTCATTCCGAATTTCAGTATGACGGGCGCGGGGTGGAAGTTAAAGGGCAAGCGCACTGGTGCCAAAAAGGGCGGGTGGCGATTTTGCACATTTGCGTGCTGTTCAGGCAGAAATAGGACGCTAAGTTCGAAATAATGCAGAAAAAACCCGTCTTAACCTTTACGGACGCCGGAGTTTATTGCCCGGCGGGTGATTTTTTCATCGATCCCTGGAGGCGGGTGGACCGGGCATTGATCACACACGGGCATGCCGATCACGCCCGCAGCGGTATGCGCCGTTACCTTGCCACCGATGGGACAGCGCCCGTGATGCGGCATCGCCTTGGGGACATCGCGCTAGAAACCCTGTCCTACGGCGAGACACGGCAGATCAACGCGGCAACGGTCAGCTTCCATCCCGCAGGGCATGTGCCGGGGTCGGCGCAAATCCGTGTCGAGGTCGGGGGCGAGGTTTGGGCGGTCTCTGGTGACTACAAAGTTGTCGCTGACGGGGTGAGCGAAGCCTTTGAGCCTGTTGCGTGCCACACCTTCATCAGCGAATGCACCTTTGGGCTGCCGGTCTTTAAATGGGACGACCCGCGGGTCGTTGCCTCTGAGATTAACGCCTGGTGGGCGGCGAACGCAGGCGCGGGCCGTTTTTCGATCTGCGGTGCCTATGCCTTGGGAAAAGCGCAGCGGATATTGGCCGGGCTTGATCCATCCATCGGTCCGATCCTGACGCACGGCGCAATTGAGAACACCAACGAGGTTTTGCGCGGACAGGGCATTGCGCTGCCTGAAACGATCCGCGTCACGCCAGACACCAAGCCCAGCGATTATCCCGGCGCCTTCGTACTTGCGCCGCCATCGGCCCTCGGGAGCGCGTGGGCGGCGCGTTTTCGCCTATCATCGACAGCATTTGCGAGTGGCTGGATGGCCTTGCGCGGGGTTCGGCGGCGCAGATCGGCTGATCGTGGGTTTGTCATGTCGGATCACGCCGACTGGGACGGTTTGAATGCGGCCATCAAGGCCACTGGGGCCGAGCGTGTGTTCGTCACCCATGGCTACACGTCTGTATTTCGGCGTTGGCTTGAAGATCAAGGCTACGACGCAGGGGTGGTTCAGACTGAATATAGTGCGGATGACGAGGACGTTATCTGACTTGCGCGGCAAGCTTTGCCTGCCACGCCCGCCGGAGGGGTTCCACCCCTCCGGACCTCCCCGAGGTATTTATGAAAGGATGAAGAGCGCGTTGTGGTTTTCCTTGGGCCAAGCTTTCTGTATGGTTCGGCAAAATTGGCAAATTGAGGCGTGGCATGAGTATCCCGAAACCTGTGGTTTTGTGCATTCTGGACGGATGGGGTCTTCGGGCTGAACGAGAGGCAAACGCGCCGGTGCTTGCAGATACGCCGACCTTTGATCGGATCATGGCGACCTGCCCGAATGCGACACTGATTACCCACGGACCTGACGTGGGTCTGCCAACCGGGCAAATGGGAAATTCGGAAGTCGGCCATACCAATATCGGTGCGGGGCGGATTGTCGCGATGGATTTGGGGCAGATTGATCTGTCTATCGAAGACGGTTCTTTTTTCGAGCATGAGGCGATACAGGGTTTCGCCGATACGCTTGTCGCATCCGGCGGGACTGCGCATTTGATGGGTGTGGTGTCTGACGGCGGGGTTCACGGACATCTGTCGCATCTCTTGGCCGCGGCGAAAGTTCTGTCTGATCGGGGCCTATCGGTTGCGATACACGCGATTACCGATGGTCGCGATGTGGCACCGCGTTCAGCCGCCGGTTTTATGCAGTCACTTGGGGCCGCTTTGCCTGCAAATACCTGGGTCGCGACAGTCACGGGCAGATACTACGCGATGGATCGTGACAACCGTTGGGAACGGGTGTCGCAAGCGTACAACGCAATCGTCATGGGGCAGGGCGTAAAGGTGGATGATCCGCTCTCTGCCATCGGGGCGGCCTATGCGGACGATATCTCGGACGAATTCATCGTCCCCGCGGTTGTGGCCGGGTATGACGGAATGCACGATGGCGACGGGCTTTGGTGCCTGAACTTCCGCGCAGACCGCGCGCGCGAAATTCTCAGCGCCATCGGTGATCCCGATTTCGACGCCTTTGACACGGGCAACCGGCCCGCACTCTCCGCGCGTTTGGGCATGGTGGACTACTCGGTCGCCCACAATGCTTTCATGGACACGGTCTTTCCGAAACAGAAAATCGCTAACACCTTGGGAGAATGGGCCAGCAAACACCGGCTCCGCCAGTTCCGTCTCGCGGAAACCGAGAAATATCCGCATGTGACGTTTTTCCTGAATGGTGGGAAAGAAACGCCGGAGACCGGGGAGGATCGCTATATGCCCATGTCCCCCAAAGTCGCGACCTATGACATGCAGCCTGAAATGTCGTCGGTCGAGGTCACCGACCATTTCGTTGCCGCAATAGAGAGCGGCTATGATCTGATCATCGTCAATTACGCCAACCCGGACATGGTTGGTCATACCGGCGATCTTGCAGCTGCGATTGCCGCCTGCGAAGCTGTAGACCATGGGCTTGCGCGCGTTGTCGCAGCGCTTGAGGTGGCTGGTGGAGCAATGGTTCTGACAGCCGATCATGGCAATTGTGAAACCATGGTCGATCCTGTAACCGGCGGGCCGCATACCGCCCATACCACCAATCTTGTGCCTGTCGCCGTGGTCGGCGCGCCCAAGGGGACAACAGTTGCGAACGGCCGTCTCGCGGATATTGCACCGACTCTTTTGGATCTTTTGGGTCTTGAGGCACCGAAAGAAATGACCGGTCAGAGCCTCCTTAATCGATGAAATTCCTTTCGGTTTGCATTTGCGTTGCGTTGGCCCCCGCGGCAATTGCGCAGGAAAGCCCTGCTGACCTTGCCCGCGAAGCGTCCGATTATCTGGGGCAGGCGGCGCTTGCCTTGTCCGAGGCGCAAGGTGCGCGCAATCGCATCAGTGCGTTGACAACGACGGTGCGTGCTTACGAGCGCGGGTTGGCGGCGATGCGCGAGGGTTTGCGCCTGGCGTCGCTTGAGGAGCGCGCTTTGCGAGACACCCTTGCTGGACGCGACGCCGAGCTGATGCAGCTTTTGGCGGTATTGCAGGCGGTCGAACGCGGAGGCGACGCAACCCGCATGTTGCACCCGGATGGTCCGCTGCCGGCAATCCGCGCGGGCATGCTAGCGGGTGAATTTGTGCCTGCGCTGAATGCTCGCGCACGTTCTGTCGCGTCAGACCTGGAAGACATGCAGGCGGTGATTGCCGTTCAAAGTGCGGCACAGTCCCAGATCGAAGAGGGGTTGGCAGGCATTCGAACCGCGCGTCTCGCGCTTGCCGAAGCCGTTTCTAACCGCACAGATCTGCCGCAAACTGCTGCAACGGACGACGCGACCATGGAAGCATTAATCAATTCCTCGGAAACGCTTGCCGCCTTTGCCGATAATTTCAGCACGCAGGCTTCGGCCCCTGTCCCGGACGACGTAATTTGGGAACTTCCGGTCATCGGACGGATCCTGCGGGGATATAAAGAAGCCGATGCGGCGGGCGTTCAGCGCCCCGGGTGGATTTTGACCACGCAAGCGGGGGCGATTGTCACGACGCCCGCGCCCGCCACGGTCCGATTTTCTGGCGTGCTGCCGGACTTTGGAAGTGTCGTTTTGCTGGAGCCTCGTGCGGGCGAGTTACTGATCCTTGCCGGGATCGCCGACATCTTCGTGCGTCGCGGCCAAATTCTGTCAGCGGGCGAACCAATCGGTCTTATGGGCGGCGATTTTGCACGTGAACAAGAGAAATTGATCGAAACGGAACAACGCAGTGGTCAACCTCGGCGCGAAACGCTTTATATTGAATTAAGACAGGGCCGCGAGGCTGTTGACCCCGTGTCACGGTTTCCCCGCCACACAGAGTAAGGACTTGTAATGAAAAGATTCTTTTTAGCGTCTGTCACCGGTGTCATGTTGGGCGCTGTTGTGACCACGCAGGTGGCAGGCCCGCTGCTGGCGCAGGAAGCGGACCGAAAAGCCTCGGTTTACGAACAATTGGACCTGTTTGGTGACATTTTCGAGCGGATCCGCGCGCAATATGTCGAAGAAGTCGACGAGGCGGATCTGATCGAAGCCGCGATCAACGGCATGCTGACCTCACTTGATCCGCATTCGTCGTATTTGTCCCCGGACGACGCGGCGGACATGCGTGTGCAGACACGCGGCGAATTTGGAGGCCTTGGAATCGAGGTCACGCAGGAAGAAGGCTTTGTGAAAGTCGTGTCTCCGATGGACGGAACGCCTGCGGATCAGGCAGGTGTCGAGGCCGGCGATTTCATTACCCACGTGGATGGCGAAAGCGTTCTGGGTCTTGGGCTGGATCAGGCCGTTGACATGATGCGCGGTCCTGTGGGCAGTGAGATCATCATCACCGTCGTTCGCGAGGGCTCACCCGAACCGTTCGACGTGTCCATTATCCGCGACATCATCACATTGACCGCCGTGCGTTCGCGCACTGTCGGGGACACTGTCGTCTTACGGCTTTCAACCTTCAGCGATCAGACCTTTCCATCCATGCGCGATCAGCTTGCAGAACGCGTCGAAGAGCTGGGTGGTCTGGACAACGTAAACGGTTTTGTGATCGATCTGCGCAACAACCCCGGCGGACTTCTCAATCAGGCCGTACGGGTTTCGGATGCGTTTTTGGATGCGGGCGAAATTGTCTCGACCCGTGGCCGTGATCCGCAGGATGGCGACCGCTTCAACGCGCAGCAAGGTGATTTGGCCGACGGAAAACCAGTGGTCGTTTTGATCAATGGCGGGTCGGCCTCGGCCTCTGAAATCGTCGCAGGTGCGCTTCAGGACCACCGCCGTGCGATTGTCGTGGGCACCAAGAGCTTTGGCAAAGGGTCGGTTCAGACAGTGATGCCGTTGCGGGGCG
This sequence comes from Boseongicola sp., assembly GCA_029287375.1. Classification (GTDB taxonomy): domain Bacteria; phylum Pseudomonadota; class Alphaproteobacteria; order Rhodobacterales; family Rhodobacteraceae; genus Boseongicola. Next base: position 18,007 of record JARFRG010000118.1, read on the forward strand.
AAGGGGCTATGCGCCTGACCACCGCGCGCTATTACACGCCGTCCGGGCGGTCCATTCAGGCGCTGGGCGTGTCTCCTGACATCATCGTGGCACAGCCGCCGCGTCGTGAAGAAACCGAGGGCGAGACGTCACAACGCGGCGCACGGTCCGAGGCGGATCTTCGCGGAAGTCTCAATAATGACAGCCTCAGCGAAGACGAGCGTCGCCTCATTGAAGCGGATCGCGCCAAAGCCGAAGCGTCGGCTGATCTGCGCGAAGAAGATTATCAACTGGCCTATGCTATTGATATTCTTAAAGGTATTTCGGCGCTTGGCCCGGAATATGCCGCGGCGCTTGCTGCACAAAGCGGCAATTGATCACGCCTCTTGGCAAGGCCAGAGGCTGACAAACCGGCGGGACATGGTTCCGCCGGTATTTTTGCACCTGCGTTCAGGGCATGCGACCTCAACATCGCTGAATGTGTTCTGTTCAAAAATCCGCGATGTTCTCTGCCCGGTTTTCCCGCTAGGATCTCGCGCGAAAGAGAGGCCCCATGCCCGCAATCGTCCAGGTCGAGAATGTCACCAAAACCTACGATGGTGGGTTCGAGGCCCTAAGAAACACCAACCTCGAAATTGAACAGGGCGAGATTCTCGCGCTGCTCGGACCTAATGGTGCGGGCAAGACCACGTTGATCTCGACCATCTGCGGTTTGTCCGCGCCGACGTCGGGCCACATCCGCGTCGGGGGGCACGATGTCGTCAGCGATTTTCGCGAAGCCCGCAAGCTTGTCGGCCTCGTGCCGCAGGAGATAAATCTCGAGCCCTTCGAATTTGTGATGAATACGGTGCGTTTTTCGCGCGGCCTGTTCGGCAAATCCAGGAATGATGCGCTGCTTGAAAGCGTTCTGCGTGACCTGTCGCTTTGGGACAAGCGCAATGCACGCATCGCAGAATTGTCCGGCGGCATGAAACGCCGTGTGCTGATCGCAAAGGCGCTGAGCCACGAACCCCGCGTGTTGTTTCTTGACGAACCCACAGCCGGGGTCGACGTCGAACTCAGAAAAGACATGTGGGCGCTCGTCGACCGTCTGCGCCAGGATGGCGTTACGATCATCCTGACAACCCACTACATCGAGGAAGCTGAAGCCATTGCCGACCGTGTCGGGGTCATCAACAAGGGCGAGATCTTGCTGGTCGAGGACAAGGCCGATTTGCTTGCGCGGATGGGCCGCAAGGAAATGCGGATCGAACTCACAGAAACTGTCTCGGCCGTGCCTTTGAGCCTGAAAAAGTACGACCTTGCCCGCGTCGATGACGGCGCGGCGCTTGTCTACTCCTATGACACGCGCGGCGAACGCACAGGCATCACGTCGCTCTTGACGGACTTGCAAGGGGCCGGGCTTGGCCTGAAGGACGTTCAAACCAGACAAAGCTCACTCGAAGACATCTTCGTCACCCTCGTGCAGGAGGCTTCGGCATGAACTGGAACGGCATCCGCGCGATATACCGCTTTGAAATGGCACGATTTTTCCGCTCGATTATTCAGTCGATCGTCTCGCCTGTTCTGTCCACATCGCTCTATTTCGTCGTCTTCGGTGCCGCCATCGGCAGCCGCATCGACAGCGTCGAAGGCGTCAGCTACGGCGCCTTCATCGTGCCGGGCCTCATCATGCTCTCGGTCCTCACGCAATCCTTGCAGAACGCCAGCTTCGGCATCTATTTCCCAAAGTTCATCGGCACGATCTACGAAATCCTGTCGGCCCCGATCTCCTCACTGGAAATCGTCATCGGATACGTCGGTGCCGCCGCTTCAAAAGCAATGATCATCGGCTCGATCATCCTCACCACGTCGTTTTTCTTCGTCGACATCTCAATTCAGCACCCGTTCTGGATGCTCGCTTTCCTCTCGCTCACCTGCGTGTCTTTCTCGCTCCTCGGTTTCATCATTGGCATCTGGGCCAGAAGCTTTGAGCAATTGAACCTCGTCCCCCTCCTCGTGGTGACCCCGCTCGTGTTCCTCGGCGGCTCGTTTTACTCTATCACAATGCTGCCACCGATCTGGCAATCCATCTCGCTCTTCAATCCGGTGCTTTACCTCGTTTCGGGCTTTCGTTGGTCGTTCTTTGGCACCTCGGACGTACCCGTTGTGGCCAGCCTTATCGCGATCACCGGCTTCACGACGCTTTGCCTTTTCATCGTCTGGTGGATTTTCCGCACGGGTTACCGCCTCAAAGCCTGACGAAAAGTGCCAAGATTTTGAATCAAATCAGCGCGTCTTGTGTTCAGAAAAATCCCGGGGGGGCGGCGTCAGCCGGGGGGCTGGCCCCCTCATTTCTCTGACCGAAGAAGCCACATATCACAAAACAACGCGACATCGTCACTTGTTGCCGCGCAAAACACGCCCTACATCGCCTTGGATGAAGCGTTTTATCCCTTTCCTGAAATCACCGCCCACGGTCTCGGTCCTGCGCCTGCAAGGGATCATCGCGGCACAGGCGCGCGGCGGCGCTCTCAACGATGCCGGACTCGCGGACCTCATCCAAAAAGCATTCACCAAGGGCAAGCCGACAGCAGTTGCCCTGGCGATCAACTCTCCCGGCGGCAGCCCAACGCAATCGTCCCTCATTGCGGCGCGTATTCGTCGTCTGGCCGATGAAAAGGGCATCAAGGTCTATGCTTTCGTAGAAGACGTTGCGGCCTCTGGTGGTTACTATATCGCCTCGGCGGCTGATGAGATCTGGGTCGACCGCCACTCGGTTGTGGGCTCGATCGGGGTGATATCAGCGGGGTTCGGCTTTACCGACCTGATCGAACGCTACGGCATCGAACGCCGGGTCTACACGGCGGGCAAATCCAAAAGCATGCTCGACCCGTTCCGCCCCGAAAACCCGGATGACGTGACCCGCCTCAAAGCACTGCAGGAACATATCCACGACGGGTTCATCGACCACGTCAAAACCCGGCGCGGAGATCGCCTGAATGCGGACATGGAGTTGTTCGCCGGCGACATCTGGGTCGGGGATGGCGGGATTGAGACTGGACTAATCGACGGCGTTGGCCATCTTGTGCCTACAATGAAGGACATTTTTGGTGACAAAGTGAAGTTTCGGGTGTTCCAGCAGAAAAAGCCACTTCTTGGACGTCTCGGCGCTCAAGTCACCGATGACGCGCTTGGCGCCCTGGAAGATCGCGCGGCCTTTGCGCGGTTCGGAGTCTGATCGTACAGATGCTCATCAAGACCGTTACATTGTTTCTTATCGTTATCGCCGTGCTCGCGATGTTCGGCAAAGTGCGATGGATCCTGCCGTGGAAATCCCGCATCGCCACTGACAAATGCGCGTCCTGCGGGCGGCACCGCATCGGCAAGAGCCCTTGCCCTTGCGGGAAAGCCTAAACAGTATGGAGTTTCTCTTTGCCGGCATTGGTCTTGTTATCCTGCTTCTGGCAGGCGACCTCTTGGTGCGCGGCGCGGTCAACTCGTCTCTACGCCTTGGTGTGCCGGCGCTGATTGTCAGCCTCACCGTCGTCGCCTTCGGCACATCTGCGCCCGAGTTGCTGATCTCCGTGGCCGCAATCCTCGATGGTGCGCCGGGTCTGGCACTGGGCAACGTGGTCGGTTCGAACACCGCCAATATCCTGCTGGTGCTGGGAATGCCCGCACTGATTTCAACGCTGAACACCTCTGACTGCGATACACGCAAAAGCTATGCCACGATGCTGGTCGCCAGCATCATATTTGTGGCGATAGCTTTTGTCGGTCCAATCACATGGATCCATGGCGTGATCTTATTGAGCATGCTGGCGCTTATTCTGGGTGATCAGGCGCGTCAGGCGCTGGCCCACCGTCGGTCCATGGCTGCCCTAGAAAACGATCTCGAAGGCGTCGACCCGGACATGCCCTGGTGGAAGATCGGCCTGTTTTTGGGGCTTGGTCTGATCGGCCTGCCTCTTGGGGCGGATATCTTTGTAGACGCCTCGTTGGTGATCGCCAGGAACTTTGGCGTTTCCGACAGTGTGATCGGCCTTACGCTTGTGGCGCTTGGCACCTCGCTTCCTGAACTGGCGACCACTGTTATGGCTGCGATCCGGCGTCAAGCCGACGTGGCCATCGGGAATGTCATTGGCTCGAACATGTTTAACCTTTTGGGCATCATTGGTGTCGCCAGTTTCTTTGGCGATATTCCGGTCGCGGCATCCTTTGTGACGTTTGATTTCTGGGTGATGCTCGGCGCGACTGTGTTGATTGCGCCCTTCGTCTTTTCCAACACCCGCAACATGACCCGCCGTTGGGGCGCTGCGCTGTGTGCAGCCTATCTCACCTATATCTGGGTGGTGGTGCACGCATGAGTGGCGCAGCCCTTGTCACCGGCGCCGGAAAACGGCTGGGTCGCGCGATGGCGCTGGCGCTTGGCGCACGCGGTCTGGATGTCGCGGTTCACTACAACGGCTCGGTTTCACAGGCCGAAGACGTCGTGGCCGAAATCAGCGCGATGGGCCGCAAAGCCGTCGCGATCCAGGCAGACCTCACTGTCGAGACCGACATGCAGTTATTGGTGTCCAAAGCGGTCAAAGCGCTTGGCCAGCCTCTCACAGTCCTTGTGAATTCAGCGTCGATCTTTGAATACGACACCATCGAAACGGCCACCCGCAACAGTTGGGACCGTCATCTGGAATCCAACCTTCGCGCGCCATTTGTGCTGACCCAGGCCTTTGCAGCCCAGGCCCCGGAACCAGACATCGGGGGCGAATGGAATGATGCAACCGCCAAGGCTCTCGTCGTCAATATGATTGACCAGCGCGTCCGCAAACTGACGCCCGAATTCATGACCTATACCATTGCCAAGATGGGGCTTTGGGCGCTGACCCAAACAACGGCGCAAGCGCTTGGTCCCAAGGTGCGCGTCAATGCGATCGGTCCCGGCCCCACCATGCAAGGCGCGCGCCAAAGCCGTGAACATTTTGCCAATCAACGCGCAGCCACCATCCTTGAACGCGGCGCAGACCCCCAAGGCATCGTGCGCGCGCTGGAGTATTTCCTGGATGCGCCAGCCGTCACGGGCCAGTTGATCTGCGTGGACGGAGGCCAGCATTTGGGCTGGCGGACACCAGATGTACAGGGCGTCGAGTAGACGTGTTCGCGCGTCGGAACGAAAGTTTTGCACCGGGCGCTGTACTGTCACATTTCTGTTAGGAAATCTTTAACGATTTCAGATAGTTGCACTATGCGTATAATAATTTCATTTAAAATCAGCATCTTAAGTAAGCGCCTAAAAATTAGGCAGACCCACGAATGGCGTATTATCTAACGAAAAATTCCGGCACCTTGAAAGTTGTCCCAAAGGTTATCCACAGAAGAAGTGGAAAGGTTTACTCTTGCTCTTGCCCTGATGGCGGTGCAGCGAAGTTAAGAATCATTTAAGAGCTATCTCCATGTCCGATGAGACCCCCAATCCGGCCCAGACAGGTCACTCTGTCATTCAGGCCTATCTAAATACGCTGGACGGCTCGCCCGGCGTCTACAGGATGTTGGATGCAAAGGGCGCGGTGCTGTACGTCGGAAAAGCACGCAATCTCAAGGCGCGCGTGTCCAGTTACGCACGCCCGACTGGGCACAGCCCCCGCATCGCGCGAATGATCCGTGACACCGCCACGATGATGTTCCTGACGACCCGGACCGAAACCGAAGCTCTGCTGTTAGAGCAAAATCTGATCAAACAACTCAAGCCGCGCTACAACGTGCTTTTGCGCGACGACAAATCATTCCCGAATATCCTTGTCTCGAAAGAACATGCCTTTGCGCCGATCAAAAAACATCGCGGTGCGAAAAAGGAAAAGGGCGACTACTTCGGCCCTTTCGCCAGTGCGGGCGCGGTCAACCGGACGCTCAATCAGCTGCAAAAGGTGTTCTTGCTGCGCAATTGTTCGGACTCCACATTCGAAAGCCGCACGCGCCCCTGTCTGCTCTATCAGATCAAGCGCTGTTCCGGGCCCTGCGTCGGATTGATCTCCGAAGAAGATTACGGCGGTCTCGTCAAAGACGCGACGTCGTTTCTTCGAGGTCGCTCCACCCGTGTTCAGGAAACGCTTGCGGCAGACATGCAAAAGGCGTCCGAGGCGATGGAATTCGAACGCGCCGCGGCCTTGCGAGACCGCCTGCGCGCGCTGACTTTCGTGCAAGGCAGCCAATCGGTGAACCCGGCTGGCGTGGCCGAAGCAGACGTGATCGCGCTTCATGTCGAGGGCGGACAGGCCTGCGTTCAGGTCTTTTTTATTCGTGCCAATCAAAACTGGGGCAATCGCGACTATTACCCCCGCACCGGGGCAGGCGCTGACGCGCGCGAGATCATGCAGGCCTTCATCGGCCAGTTTTATGACAACAAGGAACCCCCGCGCCAAATCCTGCTGTCCGACGGGATCGAAGACGCCGAACTGATGACCGAAGCCCTGATGCAAAAGGCCGGGCGCAAGGTCGAAATTCTGGTGCCTCAACGCGGCGAAAAGAAAGAGCTTGTCGCAGGCGCGCTGCGCAACGCCCGTGAAAGCCTTGCACGCAAGATGTCCGAAACCGCGACGCAGGCGAAACTGCTCGTCGGTCTGGGGGAGGCCTTCGATCTTGATGGTGCGCCGCAGCGGGTCGAGGTCTATGACAACTCGCATATCCAGGGGGCTTTTGCGGTCGGTGCAATGATTGTCGCGGGTCGGGACGGCTTTCTCAAAAGCCAGTACCGCAAGTTCAATATCAAAGACGAAACCATCACGCCGGGCGATGACTTTGGTATGATGAAAGAAGTTCTGACACGCCGCTTCAAGCGCCTGCTGAAAGAAGATCCTGACCGCCAGACCGAAAACTGGCCCGACCTTCTGTTGATTGACGGCGGCGCCGGGCAGGTGTCGGCTGTGCGACAGATCATGGCCGAATTGGGCGTCGAAGATATCGCAATGATCGGGGTCGCCAAAGGAGTCGATCGCGACCACGGCAAAGAAGAATTCCACCGCACCGGTATGCGTCCAATCGCGTTGCAACGCGGCGATCCGGTGCTTTACTTCATCCAACGCATGCGCGACGAAGCACACCGTTTCGCGATCGGGGCGCATCGCGCCAAGCGCTCAAAAGCCGTCGGTGCCACTCCGCTTGACGAAGTCCCCGGCGTCGGTGCGACACGCAAGCGTGCGCTATTGGCGCATTTCGGTTCGGCCAAGGCAGTGGGGCGGGCGAATTTGCATGATCTGAAAGCGGTCGACGGGATATCCGACACGATTGCAGAAACCATCTACGACCATTTCCACGGCAGCTGAAACATCAGCCCATGACCGCGACCACGGCCCCCGCATAAAGCAATATGCTCGCCACAAGCACGAACGCGTGCCAGATCGTCAGGTGAAACGGCAGGTGTGACCAGAGATAAAAAACGATGCCCGCTGTATACATCAGACCGCCCGCAGCAATCAGGCTGCCCGTCAACGGCGGCAGGGCTGCAAAAATGCCAAACGCCACGAGCCCCCCAGCCCAGCCCATCCCCAGATAAAGCACAATACTGATGCGGCGAAACCGAAACGGGCAGATCATCTTGAGCGATATACCGGCTGCGGCTGCCGCCCAAAGCGCGCCGACAAGCAAGAATCCTTGCCCTGCGATCAAGGCAAATCCGGTAAACGTCCCAGCGATTTTGAGATAGATTGCGGAATGATCCAGACGTTTAAACAACCACTCCCAATCGGGATGCGGGAAAATGTTGTAGACCGCCGAACACAAGATCATCGCCGCAAAACTGAGACCATACAGCACCATACCAACAACAGGTGCCGCCCCATCGCCGGACAGCGCCGCCAGCACGATAAGGACCGGCACGCAGGTCAGCACAATGATCATCCCGATCACATGAACCGTCAAATCCGAAACGTATTCGGCGCGCGTGTATCCTGGGCGTCTGGCCAGCAAAATGTGCATGGCGGCGGGATATATCGGCGGAGTGACTCGCATGTGAACCTATCGTGCGCCGATTTTAGGTTTCTCGCAACGCTACCGCGACGGCACTTCCCCTTTGGCCGTGGGAGTATTAAGTCCAATGCATGAAATGGACGTTCCCTAATATCCTGACCCTGCTCCGCCTCGTCGCGGCACCGGGCATCGTGATCATGTTCCTCTACTTTACGCGCCCCTGGGCCGACTGGTTTGCGCTGATCCTCTTTGTCACCGCGGCGATCACCGACTGGTTTGACGGCTATCTTGCGCGCACCTGGAAACAGGAAACCAAACTGGGCGCGATGCTTGATCCAATTGCCGACAAGGCAATGGTGGTCATCGCGCTTTTGGTCATCACCGGCTATGCAGGGATGGACCCTTGGATCCTGCTGCCCGCCACGATCATCATGTTCCGCGAAGTCTTCGTGTCTGGCCTGCGCGAATTCCTTGGCGATACGGCAGGCACGCTCAAAGTGACCAAGCTTGCCAAGTGGAAAACGACCGCACAGATGGTTGCCATCGCAGTTCTGTTCGCGACCGGCATCTTTCAGCATATGTGGATCGAACGCACCGTGGGCATGGATCGCACGATCCTCGCCGATATCCTCGCGGGCGGGGACGACCCCGTCGGCGTTCGCATGATCCGTGACGCCTATTGGTACACATGGTGGATCGGTGTGGGCCTGTTATGGGCGGCCGCCATTCTGACGATCCTCACCGGATGGGATTACCTGCGTAAATCCATGCCCTACCTCAAGGAACCGGAATGATCGACGTTCTGTATTTCGCATGGCTGCGCGAGCGCATCGGCGCCCCGAAAGAAGCCGTTGAGTCGCAAGCGGCCACGGTGGCCGACCTTGTTGAAGAACTGAAATCCCACAGCGAGGCCCATGCGTTGGCCTTCTCGGATATGACCTCGGTCCGTGTGGCTGTCGATCAGGAGCTGACCGATATGTCGGCCCCGATAAAAGGCGCACGCGAAGTCGCCTTTTTCCCGCCAATGACCGGCGGCTGATGGGCGTCCGCGTACAATCCGCGCCCTTCGATATGGGTGCCGAAGTCCAAGCCTTCACCAAGGCCGCCACAGGGGCAGGGGCCATCGTCACCTTCTCGGGCGTCGTGCGCGACGAAGGCGGCACCCTCGCGTCGATGGAAATCGAACACTACCCCGGCATGACCGAAAAGGCGCTCGAGGCCATCCGCCAAGACGCCATGGCCCGCTGGTCGCTCACCGACGCGCTCGTCATCCACCGCTTTGGCCCCCTGAAGCCCGGCGAGCAAATCATGATGGTTGCCACCGCGTCGCGCCATCGCGCCGACGCCTTTCAGGCTGCGGAATTTCTCATGGACTATCTAAAGTCCCGCGCACCGTTCTGGAAAAAAGAGCGTGGCGCGGACGGCGCATCATGGGTTGCAGCCAAGGATGCGGACGAAGACGCGCTGAAACGGTGGTAACTCCGCCCAGTCTGAAAGCGCGTCAAGTCGCGAGTACTTTCTCGATTGGGTTTATCGGTCGACCGACGCCTCGCCACCCGTCAGACAGAGACCAGCCTTGCCCGCCATCACCGCGCCCTCTCCGGTAGCCTCGTCCTGCTTGCCGCCTGCGCCTCCACAACCGAGACCGAAGCGCTGACCGAAGAACGGCTCTCGGCGGCTTCTTCACATTAATGATCGTTGATGAGCGGCAAGCCTTGCCAAACCACGAGATGCCCTGCCGCGCCGAACACCGCCTGACGCAACATTAAATACCCGTCACCAAGGCGCCCGCATTTTTCGTGGGGACGCTTTCTATTTCTCCGACAAGGCCTTCTCCCGCGACCTTCACTCAAAACTGCACAAACCTTACCAGCCTGTTCATCTTTATGAACGCGCGGTGCCAAAAGGACCAAAAGAACGTCACGTGCGTACGGTCGCACCGACGTAATACCGACGTAATACCGACGCGTTACCGACGTCACCAAATCACCAGTTAACGCAATGATTTTCTTGTTAATCTTCGCCCAAACGCGCGCGCAACACCTGATCCGCGCACCTCTTGTTAATTTTTCCGAGGTTTCGCCCGCAAAGTCGGATCCGCGACAGTCGGGTCTTCTGGCCAAGGGTGTTTTGGATACTGCCCGCGCATATCTTTTCTGACATCCGCATATGAACTTGCCCAGAAGCCAGGGATGTCCATCGTCGTCTGAACCGGCTTTTGTCGAGGTGACAACAACGTCACCCGAAGCGGTCTGCCCGCCACAACCGGATGACGCGTGACGCCGAACATCTCCTGTAAACGCAAGGAAATCTCGGGCGCATCTCCACTGTAATCAATGGGAATTTTTCGTCCCAATGGTGTTTCAAAGTGTGCCGGAGTTTCGCGATCAACGCTTTGCATCTGCCCCCAATCCAGTCGCGCACGAAGCGCGGGCAGACTGTCGAAGTTCTTCCAATCATTGGCTGATTTTACCCGTCCCAGATGCGGCAATAGCCAGTCCTCGCGCGTTTCCATCAGATGATCTTCGTCCGTCTGCGGCAGATCATAACCCGCATCACGGACCATCTCGACCCGCGCCAGAAACCGCCGCGCGGCAGCTGAGAGCGACAAACCCAATTGCCCGATCCCGACAAGCATCTCCGCCGCAATGCGCTCTTGCGGTGCGTCGCTCCATGGACGCGAACTCAATGCAATCGCGCCCAGCCTTTCCTCGATCCGCGCGATGACCCGACCTTCCCGCCGCGACCATTCAACCGTTTTGACGTCCGCAATCTGGTCGCCCATGACATCGCGCAATGCGGCCTCGCTGATCGGCAATGCGGTCCGGATCACTGCCTCGCGCGGATGCCCGTCTGTATCGGTCACGACCAGCAACCGCTCCCCCGCAAGCGGATCAGCGGCATCCATCTTTGCGCCCTTTCCGCCCGACAACAACCAACGCGGATCGTCCCCTAAACGCCGCAATCCAATGCGATCCGGGAACGCCAACGCAGCTTGCTCAGCTGCATCGGAGATCTTTGTTTTCGTTGCAGATTTCTGTAGTCTGCGCGCCTCGGCCCGAATGCGATCCAGTCCCGGTTCGCGTATTTTTGTTTTCAATCGCGCAAGCCGCAACCCCAGATCGCACCCCACCCCTCGCATCGGATCACGATCGGCCAAGAGCGCCGCTAAAGGTGCCGCCGCTTCGCCAGAAAGCGCCATCATATGCGCCAACCTCGGGTGCAAGGGCATCCGGGCCAAGGCGCGCCCGTGATCCGTGATATGTCCGTCTTTTAATGCCCCAAGGGCCGTCAAAAGCGCCTTTGCTTCACCAAGGGCCCCGGCAGGCGGTGGTGTCAGAAAGGCAAGATCATCCGACCCCCATTCTGCCAAATCCAGCGCCAGACCAGCGAGATCTGCAGTCTCTATTTCTGCGGGTGGAAACGCCGCCAATCCGCCTTCCTCCCCCTTCGTCCAGAGGCGATAACAAGTGCCTTCAGCCACCCGGCCCGCACGCCCTCGACGTTGATCGGCTTCGGCGCGACTGACGCGCTCGGTGACGAGACGTGACATGCCAGACCCCGGATCGTACCGCGCCCGCCGCGCCCGTCCGCCGTCGACCACGACGCGAATATCGGAGATCGTCAGCGAGGTCTCGGCAATGGACGTCGCCAGTACCAACTTGCGGCCAGTTACCGGCCCAAGGGCGCGTTGCTGATCCCGAAATGGCAGCGAACCATAGAGCGGTAACGCCTCAACATTCGATGGCAGCGAACCAAGGGCGCCAATGACCCGACGGATTTCGCCTTCTCCGGGCAGAAATGCCAAAATGCCGCCAGTGGTTTCCGAGATCGCCTTGCCAATGAGCGAAGCCATTGAAACTTCGTACCTTTGTCCCTTCGCCGCAGGACGCTCCAACCACCGTGTGGCGACCGGAAAGCTCTGGCCATCCGACGTTACAACAGGGGCATTGCCCATTAAATCTGCCACGGGTTCGGCATCCAGTGTCGCGGACATCGCCAATAGGACAAGATCATCTCGCAAAGCGCGTCGCACATCCAAAGCCAACGCGAGACCAAAATCCCCGTTCAGCGACCGTTCATGAAATTCGTCGAATATTATCGCGCCAATTCCATCAAGCGTCGGGTCGCCTTGGATCATGCGCGTGAGAATACCCTCGGTGATCACTTCGATCCGGGTGAAGCGGCTGATCTTTGCCTCACCCCGAATACGGTAGCCGACAGTCTGTCCAACCTGTTCGTTCAGTGTCGCGGCCATACGCTCGGCGGCGGCACGCGTTGCCAGACGGCGCGGCTCAAGCATCAGGATACGCCCGTTGACGAGGTTCGCTGCACGCATGGCCAGCGGCACGCGTGTCGTCTTGCCCGCGCCGGGTGGGGCCTGCAGAACTGCCTGACCATGTGCGCGAAGGGCTGCTATCAGCTCTTCGAGCACCGCATCGATGGGAAGTGGAGTTTCCATGGAGCGGTTATCGCAAGGCAGACGCTAAGACGAAAGCCCCACTGGACAGCCCCGGACAGTCACGCCAAAGTCTGCGCCGATGACCGATCAACAATCCAGTGATATTGCCGCTCTTGCGGATGCCGTTGCCAGCGGTGACCGGCGGGCGTTGGCCCGTGCGATCACATTGGTCGAAAGCGCGCGTGTCGACCACCGGGACGACGCGGATGCGCTTCTTGAGGCGCTCTCTGGACGCGGTGGCGAGGCCGTTCGCATCGGGTTATCGGGTACGCCCGGCGTCGGCAAATCGACCTTCATCGAGGTCTTTGGTTGCAGACTGACCGATGCGGGCAAAAAAGTTGCCGTTTTGGCCGTTGACCCGTCTTCGACACGCACGGGCGGGTCTATTCTTGGCGACAAAACGCGCATGGAGCGGCTGACACGCCAGCCGAACGCCTTTGTTCGACCGTCGCCCAGCCAAACCCAATTGGGAGGCGTCGCACGCCGCACCCGAGACGCTGTGGCGTTGTGCGAGGCCGCGGGGTTCGACATTGTCCTGATCGAGACCGTGGGCGTTGGGCAATCCGAGACAATTGTCGCAGAGATGTCGGATATATTTGTGCTTTTGCTGGCGCCTGCGGGCGGAGACGAGCTTCAGGGTGTCAAGCGCGGGATCATGGAGATCGCTGACATCATCCTTGTGAACAAAGCCGACGGTGATCTCAAATCAACTGCCATGCGCACGGCTGCCGACTATGCCGGAGCGCTGCGCTTGATGCGCAAACGCGACGGCGATCCTGAAGGTTTCCCAAAAGCTCTGACCGTGTCGGCGTTGGATGAGACAGGTCTTGAAGAGGCATGGGCGGACATGCAGGCATTGGTTGAATTTCGCCGGAAATCCGGGTTCTGGGCCGCGCGGCGGGCCGAGCAGGCGCGGGGATGGTTCATAGACGAGGTGCGGCAGGGGCTCTTGCGCCGCCTTGCCCGTGACCCGCAGGCCGAGGCGGCAATGGCGAAATTGGCAGAGGATGTTGCAAAGGGCCGGCGAGCGCCGGGATCGGCAGCCGCCGAAGTCCTCGCGCAACTTGCTAAAGATACTGCCTAAAGGCTGTTGGTTTGACCCGCAGCCACTTGACGCCCGGTCTGATTCCTCCTACGACCCGACAACGGATTCTTGGGCAGGGCCGATGGCGCTGCCCGTTTGTATTGACGAAGGTCTTTGAGGCCTTCTTGACTGAGACAAAGATCGAGGGAAAGCCCATGTCGCGCCGCTGCGAACTTACCGGAAAGGGCCCGATGTCTGGCAACAATGTCAGCCACGCCAAAAACAGAACCAGACGTCGGTTCTTGCCGAACCTGACGGAAACCGCGCTGATGTCCGAAGCGCTTGGTCGCACCGTGCGCCTGCGTGTATCGGCCGCCGCGTTGCGGACTGTTGATCACCGTGGTGGTCTTGATGCGTTTCTTGCCAAAGCGAAAGACGTCGACCTGTCGTCAAACGCGCTGAAGGTCAAGAAAGCGATCTCTAAGGCGCAAGACGCCGTCTGATTTGGTCCAATGAAAATTCTGCTAGTCCCCGTCCTTTGTGGCGGGGTTTTTCGCGTTTTGCAGGGCCTCTGCGCTTCTTGAGATCACTGTGGCGCCACCCACCCAGCACAAAGCGGTTATGCCAGAGCGAAATGCCCGTTGCTTGGTTGGTCAGCTAAAAAAACGGCGCAGCGACAGTATGGGTGAGCGTACTGCAATTGGATGTGCTTCCGAGTGCGGCCCTTATTGTTCTCTCAGGCGTGGAAAGCTTTGAGCCTGCTTTGTATTTTGGCGCGCGCATTTGTCAGGACAGCGACTTTCGTGAGGTTCCCCACAGTACTTGTGGATGATAGTCTTGAGTACGCGACCAACAGAACGGGCCGACATGAGAACCAAGCCACGTATCCTTTTCGTTTGTCTTGGCAATATCTGTCGTTCGCCAACAGCAGAGGCTGTTCTGAGGGAACTGGCGCCTCAGCTTGAAATCGACAGCGCGGGAGTTGGCGATTGGCATATCGGTAACCCACCATATCGCCCAGCAATCGATGCGGCCGCTGCGCGTGGATATGAATTGGAATCTCTACGTGCCCGACAGATCAGCCCCCGCGACTTTGGAAATTTTGATCTTATTCTTGCAATGGATAGCCAGAATTTCGTTGATCTTAGTCACATGGCTCCCAAGAACAGTCGGGCAGCAGTACGCCTGTTTTTGGACTTTGCACCTCAAGATTAGCGGCGGGATGTTCCGGATCCGTACTACACGCGGGACTTCGACGGTGCGCTTGATCTGATCGAGATGGCGTGCAAGGGGCTTTTGAAGTCCTTGTAGAGATTAGCTTCGGCAGAAGGTTTCGGCGGCGTTTCCAAAGTTGCGATAGCGTTCCCAAAAGGATTCATGCGACCGGCGATCAGATTGTCTGATTTCCTGTGCGCGATGGGGGTCACGAAAAAACGTCGCCGCAAGCCGTTGATCTTGCGCAGAAAGCGTTCTGTTGGCGGCCTGTTGAATGCATCCACACAGCGCAAAATTCCCGC
>JARFRG010000129.1 GCA_029287375.1 Boseongicola sp.
AGGTCAAGCATATGATCAATCCGTGTCATGTGATCCGGATCGGCCAAGAATCTGTTGCGGGTGTCATAGGCAAGCTTGGTGGCCTCGACTTCAAGGTGAAGTCGCTCGGCGCCCGTTGGGTCCATCGATTTGATGTCAAATTGAGATAGTATACCTGCAATCAGCAACGCCGTTGCGCCTTGCCCGTTTGGCGGGTGCTCGACCAATTCCGTTCCGTGATACGCGCCGGAAATAGGACTTGCCAATGTTGTGGTGCAGGCTTCGAAGTCTTGCGCGGTGTGAGTTCCGCCGATCGATTGAAGCGTCGCAAGCATATCGTCCGCGACTTCTCCCTCGTAAAACGCTCTGCGACCGTCTTTTGCCAAACGGCGCAAGACCTCAGCTTGTCCGCGAAGCTCCAGCTTTTCACCTAGTCCATAGGGCTTGCCATTTTTCAAGTAATGACGCTTGCCGCTGCTGGCTAGGTTGTCGGAAATGGTTGCGATATCAAAGGCAACGCGTGGTGCAATGGGAATGCCTTCTTCGAAATAATGGATCGCAGGCGCAAGAACGCGGTCGAGACCGAAATGGCCATAGTTTTCCGACATTTGGCAAAAAGCGTCAACTGCGCCGGGTATCGTGATGGACGATGGGTGACTTGGCGCGATGGTCTCCAAGCCGCTCTCTCGCAAGGCATCAGCGGAAAGTCCGAGAGGCGCGCGGCCCGAGCCATTGATCGCGATGATGTCGTCTTGCCCTGCTGGTTTGACCAGGGCAAAGCAGTCCCCGCCAAGTCCGGTCATGTGTGGTTCGCAACCGCCCAGCAAGACGGCTCCTGCTATGGCAGCGTCCATGGCATTTCCGCCGGCGCGCAAAATGGCGAGCGCCTCGCTCGCGGCAAGTGGATGAGACGTCGCGACCATACCGTTCGTCGCGTAGACGGAAGATCGCCCTGGTGTGTGAAAATTGCGCATTCAGCCCCTCAATAGAGTTTTGTAGACTCTTAGCGGACCAGAGAGCGAACGCAATTCGAGATTGCAGGCCCAGCAATTGGAAGATGCGAAACCCTCGACGCCGCACACTGGGTGGGGGCTGTGATATTGCGGCGCCGAGGAAGCTATAAAAGCTCTGCTGTTTTAATGACTCCTCGTCGCGTCGAGAATGCGGTGAGAATGTGTCGAGAAAAAGGCGCGCTATTTCTCTCTGTCTTTGGCCGCGGATCCCTTGGGTCAGGCCACACTTTATCCGAGAAAATTCGACACCGCGACTATTGCGATGGCTTTCCTTGTCCCGCCGCTATCCGAAAAATCAGAAAGTTCTCACCATTCTCGCGATCATAAACAAGATCCCGCGCCAATTCTCGAATAAGGAACCAACCAAAACCGCCTTCAGGAAGATTGTCTTCCGGGTGCGCCTCTGATGGATGCGTTCCATTGGGCGTGCGCCCGTTTGGCATCGCTTTGCCATTGTCACGGATTTCGATCAACAGGCCAGCGCGACCATGGCGCAAGACAAGCTTAACATCGCCCGGTTCGCCATCAGGATACGCATGTTCGACCACATTGTTTAATGCTTCCGCCAATGCGATTTCGATCGAACTTGCTTCTTCGTCAGAGAGGTTTAGCGGACCGAGGGTTTCCATTGCGCTCTTGATGGCAAGCCGCACGTTATCAAAGGTCGCGCGGAATGCCGTCCGTGACAGAACACCACCCGCTGCAGTCGCTGGCGGCGCAGCCCGGACATGGTTCATTGTCACATCATGAGGCATCTACAGTTTCCTGCGTTGCCTCGTCCAAATTCTTGAAAATGCGGAACACTGAATCCATACGCGTCATTCGAAAGACCTTTTCGACGGATGGGCTTAAGCCGACGAGATCCATTCGACGACCGCGCCCCAGTTGCTTCATTGCGCCGACAACTGCACCCAACCCGCTGGAGTCTACAAAATTCACCTGGGACAAATCGATGATGACACGCCCTTTGGAACCGGATGTCAGTTCATTGATCCGATCTTTGAAAAGGACCGCGATGGCTGCATCTATCCGATCTTCCCCGACCGCGATGACTTTGGCGCCATTATATTCAGACGTGTTTATTTCCATTGAGGTATTCCTGACAACTCATGCTCGCTAAGACCTAGACGTAAGGCGTTACCATTCTGTAAGCAGAATTCAGACAATCTAAGGTAAACCCAATGTCCGGACTTCTTTCTTCACAATCGGCTCTCCGTTTAGACGCGAATGGCTATCGCGATCTTGCAAAGCGTGTCGATGCGCTGACGGAGACAGAAACCGATATCATTGCATTGATGGCGACGTTTGCCTGCGAAGTACATCACTCGGACGACCGGTTTGACTGGACTGGATTTTATCGCGTTGTCGCGCCAGAGCTTTTGAAAATTGGACCATACCAAGGTGGGCATGGATGCCTTGTAATCCCGTTTTCCCGAGGTGTATGTGGCGCGGCTGCGCGCACGGGCCAGATCCAGCGCGTGTCAGACGTAGACGCCTTTCCCGGGCATATCGCCTGCGCCAGCTCAACGCGGTCTGAGTTGGTTTTGCCAGTGCGAAACCGCAGCGGGAAGCTAATTGCCGTTTTTGATATCGACAGCGATCAACCAAACGCTTTCGACGAGAGTGATGGCGATGCGATTCAGGCGCTGGTCGATTCAACTTTCGCGAGATGAGTTTTGACGGCTGGCTGATTTTTGCGAGCTTTTGGGTGGTCTTCGTAACCACACCTGGACCAAATGCTGTGAACTGCATTCAAAACGGCATGGTTTTCGGCTTCCCCAAGGCATTGTGGGGTGTCGCCGCAATTCTGGTTCAGGCGTTGCTGTTCCTGAGTATCTCGGCTGTCGGCGTGGCCGCGATAATTGCGGCTTCCCCCAGTTTGTTTTGGCTTCTGCAAATAATGGGCGCGGTAGTTCTGGTCTGGCTCGGCGTGCGGACTTGGCGGGCTGCCGGGGATCCACCGACAGTTCATGCCGCGCGCAATGGAATGATTTTCGGGCGCGCGTTTATGATTGCGACGCTCAATGCAAAGTCGATTGCAGGGTATGTCGCGGCATTCTCTCAGTTCATTGACCCAGACGTCGAGCTGATCACAGTTATTGTCTGGCTGTTTCCAACGGCCATTTGCATCACGGCGGCAAGCTATGTTTCTTACACCGCTGTTGGTGTGGCCTTGGGAAAGGCGGCGCTGGGCGCGGTCTTTAATATTTGGTTTCGCCGTGGGATGGCGGTTCTCTTTATTGTCTATGGCGTGGTACTGGGCGTCTGGGGCCAAACGGGAGGTGCGTCATGAAGGGGTCATGTTTGTGTGGTGAGGTTCGATATGACGTCGTCGGTCAACCTCGGGCGGTATCTGCCTGCCATTGCGGCCAATGTCGTCGCCAGTCGGGACATTTTTGGTCCTCCGCTCAAGTCGACCTGGGCGGTATCGAAATATCGGGCGATGTGTGTTGGTATGCGTCCTCTGCAATTGCAAAGCGGGGGTTTTGCGCGACCTGTGGGTCATTTCTTTTTTGGAAAATGGGGGACGAAGACGCGATTTCCTTTTCGCTTGGGACCGTCGACGGAGCGACAAATCTGACTTTGGAAAAGCATATCTTCACGGCTGACAAGGGCGACTATTATGAGATTTCAGATGGTGTTCCCCAGTTTTGACGAGCCTTTATAATCCCCCCGACGGCCCACTTGATGTTGTGCATGCCGATCATGAAATCCTGATCGTAGGAAAGCCCGAGGGATTGCTTTCTGTTCCGGGCAAGGGCGCGGAATTGGCGGATTGTCTTTTGTCGCGTGTGCAGGCGGTTTTCCCCGAAGCTCTATTGGTGCATCGCCTCGATCGCGACACATCTGGCGTCATGGTGTTTGCCCTTAGCGCACATGCGCAGCGACATCTGGGGCTTCAGTTCGAAAAACGATACATCAAAAAGACCTATGTTGCGAGGGTTTGGGGTGAGGTCTCGGAGAAATCCGGGGAGATTGATCTGCCGCTGATTGTCGACTGGCCCAATCGGCCGAGGCAAATGGTTGATCCTGAAAATGGCAAATCTGCTTTGACCGAATGGCAGGTGCAGCGACGCTCCGCGACAGAGACGCGGATGCGGTTGTTCCCCCGCACAGGCAGGTCACATCAATTGAGGGTGCATATGCTTGCGATTGGGCATCCCATCCTTGGGGATCCATTTTATGCCGAGGGCGAGGCGCGCGCGCATCCACGCATGATGCTTCACAGCGAAAGCTTGCGTCTGCGCCATCCCGATGGCGGAATTGGCATGACGTTTAAGGTGAAAACCCCATTCTGATGAAAGGGGCGGTTTGGCACGACAGATGAGGGGCGTTGCCCCTCAAACTCCCCAAGGTATTTTGAAAGGGTGAAGCCTCTAGCCAAGGAAGTTTGCGATGGCAGTCAGCTCGTTTTTTCCGATGTCGTGACCGCCCATGTGCCATTGGGTGGTGACATGCGCGTTTTGTGACATGAGGTAGTCCACAAACTTCGTTGTTTGGGGTGCAGGGCATATCGGGTCTTTCTGGCCAGCCGTGATCAGAATGCGATGGTCTTTCAGGCCTGGTTGAGGTGTCGGATCCCACGGAATCAGCGGATACATCATGATCAGGTCGTCGACAATATCGGGGTGCGTGAGCGCAACGGAGGCGAGGATGTTCGCCCCGTTCGAATAGCCCAATGCGACGACACGATCGGCACCTACCCGCGCTTTATGAGAGGTCATGAAGCGCGCCATCGCTTCGGTGCGCACCGCGAGGTCTTGCATGTCGTAAATGCCCTCTGCGGTGCGGCGAAAGTAGCGTGACATGCCGTTCTCGCTGACGTCCCCGCGCGGCGAGACAACATGTGCATCGGGCAACAACTGGCGCGCGAAGCCATGAAACTGATGTTCATCGCCACCGGTTCCGTGGAAGGTGAAGACGAGGGGCGCGCCCTGCGCCCCGTTGGTAATTGCAGCGATATACGGCATCTACTCAGGCCTCCAGGGGTTCAAGCTGGCGTTCCAGACGGTCACGAAGATGCGCATGTCGGCTTGGCAGTTTAAGGGCTTCACCAAGATGCGCAGTATCCTCGTCGACATCAAAGCCGGGTTCGTTGGTTGCGATCTCGAACAAGATGCCTCCCGGTGTGCGGAAGTAGATTGCCCAGAAATAATCACGGTCGATCACAGGTGTGACCTGGTACCCGGTATCCATCAAGGCTTCGCGCACTTCTAACTGTCTCGCCCGGTTTTCCACGGCGAAGGCAATGTGGTGAACCGAACCGGCGCCTTGCCCGGCATGATCAACAGACGGAAGCGTTTCGATATCGATGATGTTGGCGTCATTGCCACCCGGAACCGCGAAACGCGTTAGATTATCGGCGCTGGCGATTTCTTCGTAGCCCATGAACTTCAGCAATTCGGCACTGGCACCGTCGTCGGTGAGGCGCATGTCTGCCGAGTGAAAGCCCCGGATCGCCATATCCTGTGAAACACCGTTTCCAACCCACGGCGCACGATCGTCGTCAGTTTCAACCAGCGCAAACGCATCTCCGTCCGGTCCGTCAAACATAAGACGGTCTTGTCCAAAGCGGGTGTCGGCCTGCAAGCTTTTAGCGTCGTGCGCTGCCAGCCGATCCGCCCAAGCTTTCAGTGTTCCGCGCGGCACCGAAAAAGACGTTGTGCCGACTTCTCCTGTTCCGCGACGTCCGCGCGCGGCGTCCTGGAATGGAAAGTACGTCATCACAGAGCCGGGTGAACCAACTTCGTCACCGTAGTAAAGATGGTAGACGTCAGGCGCGTCGAAATTCACTGTCTTCTTGACGCGCCTCAATCCAAGAGCATCCGTAAAGAATGCGTTGTTTTTCCTGGCCGACGACGCAAGCGAAGTCACATGGTGGAGGCCTTTGATCTGGTTTAGCATGAGATATATTCCCCGGTTTGTTCTTACAGGATATGATGTTCATGAATTCAGAAGAAAGGCGTGAAATCGCGCAGACACTGATCATTTTCGCACATGAGATTGCGCGCAATGAATGCATGGTGTTGGTGTGAGGGCCGTGAAGAACATTCAGGAATTGCGCCAGCGTGCTACCAAGACCCCAACCAAAGGTATTCCGGCACCGTTGCGCGACACTGCTCGGCGTGCGCTGATTGCTTGGGTTGATACAGCTATTCAACACCAGATGTCTTTGAATGATGTTCTTCGTCGGTTGCGGGATGGGGAAGCCGCCGAAACTGTTGGCCGCGCAGCGATTGCACCGCAGCTCATTGACCCAAACGGGCCTGTCAGTCAGGCCGCATGCGCGTCGGGATGTGCATTTTGTTGTATATTGACCGGCGAAGATGGCGGAACAATCACGCGTTTAGAAGCACAACGCCTCTATGCTGCATTAGCGCCCTTGAAAGGTGAGCCAGATGGGCGCGTGTGGCATCCCAAGGCCTGCCCGTCATTAGACCCGGCATCGCAGATATGCCGCGCGTACGCGGCACGGCCGATGATTTGTCGCAGCTACATATCGTCGGATGTTTCGGCCTGCGAAACCATTGCAAATGGATCGCCCGCCGAGGGAGCCGGCGTTCTTGGCGCGCAAGCGCTTTATTTGGCCGTGCTCATCTTGTCTCGCGCACTTCTCAAGGGAATCGTGCGTGTCCCAACGTACAGCTTGTCGCGCGTAGCAGCAGGTGCGGTCGACGGGGAAGATGCCGAGGCCGTATTGGAGGCCGCACTGCATGTGCCGCGCGAGTTGGAAAGCGAAATCGCGCGGCAGGCCCAGGTGTTAAAACGCTAGAAGGTCAGTCCGGCCAACCGCCAACCGATTTGATCTCGACGAACTCTTCGATGCCCCAGACACCGCCTTCACGCCCATTGCCGGATTGCCCGACGCCGCCGAATGGTGCGCCTTGTCCACGGCTCTTGCCGTTCATTTGCACCATGCCGGAATGAAGGTCGCGCGCGAACCGCTTGAGGGTCTCAGGATCCGAGGACTGGACGTAATTTGTCAGGCCGTAGACCGTATCATTGGCGATTTCGAGCGCTTCGTCCGGTGCATCAAATGGCATGATCGACAAAACAGGGCCAAAGATTTCTTCGCGCATGATGGTCATGTCGGGCGTGACGTCGGCAAACACAGTTGGGCGCACAAAATAGCCCCGGTTCAGACCATCGGGTCGACCGATACCACCAGCCACAAGCCGTGCGCCTTCATCGATACCGGTCTGGATCAGGGCTTGGACCTTGTTGAACTGGGCCTCGCTGACGAGAGGGCCAATGTGGCCGCCGCTTTCAGACGCACTGGCCACACGCGTGTCGCGTGCAACTTCTGTGGCCTGTTCGACAGCCTGTTCATAGCGCGACCGTTCGACCAGCATCCGCGTCGGTGAATTGCATGACTGCCCGGTGTTCTCAAAACACTGGCGGGCGCCGCGATGCACGGCCTCTGCGTCCGCGTCGGCGAATACGATGTTTGCGCCCTTGCCGCCAAGCTCGAGAGAGACCCGTTTGAGCGTGTCGGCCGCAGCCTTCGAGATAGCAATGCCAGCGCGGGTTGAGCCGGTGAACGACACCATGTCCACATCGGGGTGAACCGACAACTGCGTGCCGACCCCCAAGCCGTCGCCGTTGACCAGGTTAAACACGCCCGGGGGGACACCTGCTGCATCAACGATCTCTGCGAATAGCAGCGATGAAAGGGGCGCAATTTCCGAAGGTTTCAGCACCATGGTGCAGCCGGCCATCATCGCCGGAATGGTCTTGAGCGTGACTTGGTTCATCGGCCAGTTCCAGGGCGTGATCATGCCGACGACGCCAATCGGGTCTTTGATGATCCGGGTTCCCGGCTTGTCGTTCAGGCGGTGCTCCCATTCGAAGTTCTTAACCGCTTCAAGAAATCCGCGGATGTGCCAATCACCTGAATCAACCTGCTCGGCGAGCGAGAAATCAATCGGTGCGCCCATCTCAAGGCTCACCGCTTTAGCCATGTCGTGCTGGCGTTCCGTATAGACTTCGAGGATGCGGCGCACATATCCAATGCGCTCGTCGACCGGCAAAGCGCGCCACGCAGGAAGCGCGGCTTTCGCAGCGGCGACAGCAGCATCGGTGTCTGCCTGCCCACCAAGCGATATGACCGCCACTGGTTCCTCAATGGACGGATCAATGACCTCGCAATCCGAACCGGCAATCGGGTCGACCCACGATCCATTGATATAAAATTTACGTTGTTCAATCATCGGGCATCCTCCGCTGGCACGTTTGAGACATGTCACCGAGAAACCACCACGGCAAGCGGTCGAAATACAATTTGATCAAATTATTTTTCGACGGGTCGCAGCGTGGCACCGATAACATGGTGAAAAAAGTATTCCGCAAAGAAAAAGGCCGCCCCAATTGGAGCGGCGTTTTTCGAGAAGCGATAGGTTTGGACGAATCAGCCCTGACGTGCTTTGAACCGACGCTGCGTCTTGTTGATCACATAGACACGGCCCTTGCGGCG
>JARFRG010000236.1 GCA_029287375.1 Boseongicola sp.
CCGAATGGACCCGACGGCATCGATCCTTCGTTCCATCAACGCCCGCGCCCGCGCCGCCCAGTCGCGCATGATCTTTGCAGAAGGCGACGATCCTCGCGTGTTGCGCGCGGCCGTCGCCTACCAGCGCAACGGCTATGGCCAGGCGCTTGTGGTCGGTCGCGAAGCCGAAGTGGCCGCACAACTCAAGGCAGAGGGCCTCGGGGACGCGGTTGGCGAACTCACTGTCGTGAACGCCGCCAACACAGAGCAGCTCGAAACCTACAAATCTTTCCTATACAACAGGTTACAGCGCGGCGGCTTTGATTCCACCGACATTCACCGCCTCGCCGCCCGTGATCGTCACGTCTTCGCAGCGCTTATGCTGGCCCACAACCACGGCGACGCGCTTGTCACTGGGGCAACCCGCAAATCCGCCCATGTTCTAAATCTGATCAACCACGTCTTCGACGCCCGCGCCGAAGACGGGGCCGTCGGCGTGACGGCACTGCTTCACAAAGGCCGCATTGTCTTGATCGCAGACACGCTCGTTCACGAATGGCCATCTGATCAGGACTTGGCCCAAATCGCAATCCGGGCGTCAAAAGTCGCACGCGGCCTTGGTCTCGAGCCACGCGTTGCCTTTGTCAGTTTCTCGACGTTCGGCTATCCCGTCAGCGAACGCGCTGAAAAAATGCACCAGGCACCCAAAGTCCTCGACGGAATGAAAGTCGACTTCGAATACGAAGGCGAAATGACCGTGGACGTTGCTCTGAACGCCGGCGCTCAGGAACACTACCCATTCTCTCGTTTGACCGGACCCGCCAATATTCTCGTCGTACCGGCGCGCCACTCTGCCTCAATTTCCGTCAAGCTGATGCAGGAAATGGCAGGGGCAACGGTCATCGGCCCCATCCTGACGGGTGTCGACAAGCCTATACAAATCTTGCCAACGGTCTCAACGGTCAACGACATCATGAACATGGCCGTCCTCGCGGCCTCCAAGGTGGGTTGATGGCGCGAATCTGGTGCCTCGGCTCAATCAATGTCGACATGTTTTATGATGTGCCGCACATCCCCGCGCCCGGAGAAACCCTCGCGGCGACAGGCCATAGCGTCGGCCTTGGCGGTAAGGGAGCAAACCAGTCGGTGGCCGCAGCGAAGGCCGGCGCCGAGGTTTTCCATATCGGGGCCATCGGGTCGAACTCCGAATGGGTGTTCAAGCGCTTGGAAAGCTATGGCGTGGATACCAGCCACATCGCCATCTCAGAAGATCCGACGGGACAGGCCATCATCAACGTCGCCGCAGACGGTGAAAACGCTATCGTCATTCTTGCAGGTGCGAACCGGACGCTTGATGAAGGCAATCTTCGCGCAGCGCTCTCTACAGCAGACAGCGGTGACCTTCTGCTTTTGCAAAACGAAACGAACCTGCAAGCCAAAGCAGCGCGCATTGCATCCGAGCGAGGCATGCGCGTCCTTTATTCCGCAGCGCCTTTTGATGCCAAGGCGACACGCGCAGTCTTACCCTATATCGATACGCTTCTCCTGAATGAAATCGAAGCCGAACAACTGCAAAAAGCCTTGAAACAGTCTCTTTTCGCGCTTCCGGCCAAGCATATTGTCGTCACACTTGGTGCGAACGGCGCGCGCTGGATTTCGACTCGGTCAGGCGACAGTTGGGACATTCCCGGGATCAAGGTGGATGCGGTCGATACAACGGGCGCGGGCGACACCTTTGCAGGATACCTCGCCGCCGCCTTGGCGCGGTACTTCAAACCGTCAGAGGCGATGGCTTTGGCCGGTCGCGCCGCCGCCTTGAAGGTCACGAAAAAAGGGACCGCGGATGCGATCCCTTCACTGGCCGAAGTTGAGGCCTTCAAGTCCTAGCTTTGTGGAGCCGCAAATACAGCGTCGTCTCCCCAAAGCTCCAGCACCCTTTGATCGCGCCCGCACCCATCGCGATAGAATTTGTACGCGTTCGCCTTCGTCTTTGGACCGCGCCGGGTCAAAACAATGGTGGACCCCTTGTAAAAGTCTTGGTGATAGGCGTCGGCATCATAGAATGGAGAAGCGTCTAGTATTGGGGTGACAATTCGCTGTCCCAGATCGCGCTGCGCGCGCGCGCGGGCAGCCTCGGCAGCAGCCCTTTCCTCAGGGTTAGAGACAAAAACTGCCGTACGATAGCTATCGCCGCGATCACAAAACTGCCCGCCTGCATCTGTCGGATCGACGGATCGAAAAAAAGCATAAAGCAGCTGATCGTAGCTGACAGTTTCAGAATCATATTGAATTTCTACGGCTTCATAGTGGCCTGTTCTGCCCGCCGTTACCTGTTTGTAGGTCGGGTTTTCGGTTGTTCCTCCGGTAAACCCAGACACAACCTCAGCCACGCCGGGAAGCCGCTCAAAGTCGGACTCGATGCACCAAAAGCACCCTCCGGCGAAATAGGCGCGCTCGGCGGTTTCTGCTTTTACGCTCCCGCATTCAATGGCGATCCCCATCATGATCAAAACGGCCAATGCAGGGGCCTTCAGGGACTGAAATGCTATCGACATGGTAAAACCTCGACTATTGCCCAATCAGTCTGCCGATGTCGCCGCTCTTTCACAATTCACTGCCGCGTGATGTCGCAGGGTCGTGAGAGTTGTTTCATACTGATTGGCGTTCTAACGTGCCGTGCGGGACTTTCTCCAAGGGCTTGTCTTAGGATGCTCTGAAATGGTCGAACGCATGGCACCGACGTTATACCGACGCAATACCGACAGGGTACCGACTATGAAAATTGCGATGTGGAGCGGGCCGCGAAATCTCTCCTCGGCTATGATGTATGCGTTTGGAAACAGAAAGGATTTTGCCGCCTGGGACGAGCCGTTCTATGCGCCATACCTGAAATTCACGGGGATCGCCCACCCGATGCGCGACACGATCCTCAAAGCCCATGAAACGGATCCAACGGCTGTGGGGCGCTGCATTTCAGGCGTTGTGCCGGACGGCAAAAAGCACTGGTATATGAAGCATATGGGAGTCCACATGTGCGACGGTTTTCCACTTGGGTGGGCCTCCGATTGCATCAATATCCACCTGATCCGCCACCCCGCCCGCGTGATTGCCAGTTATAGCGCAAAGCGAGAGAATCCGACGCTTCAAGACATTGGTTTCAAACAGCAAATCGATATTTTCGAACGCTACCCCGGACCTGTCATCGACAGCCAAGATATCCGGGAGAACCCCGAAAAAATGCTAAGACAGCTGTGCGCCACTATCGGTGTTGAATGGGATCCGGCGATGCTATCATGGCCCAAAGGCCCGAAACCATTCGACGGAGCTTGGGCCCCCCATTGGTACAAATCCGTACACGAATCCAGCGGCTTCGCGGGATCTGAGGGAGTCTTGCCAAACCTCGCAGGCGATGCGGCGGAACTTTTGGAAAAAGCGCTTCCTTACTACCGTCGGCTCGAAGCGCAAAAAATTTAGCCCGTCTCAGCCACTTACTTTCTAAGCCGCCGATCTCGCGCTGC
>JARFRG010000237.1 GCA_029287375.1 Boseongicola sp.
GGACGCTTGGCGCCGTATTTCGAACGACGCTGCTTACGGTCTTTGACGCCCTGGGTATCCAGAACACCGCGCAGGATGTGATA
This sequence comes from Boseongicola sp., assembly GCA_029287375.1. Lineage (GTDB taxonomy): Bacteria > Pseudomonadota > Alphaproteobacteria > Rhodobacterales > Rhodobacteraceae > Boseongicola. The sequence continues at coordinate 84 of JARFRG010000237.1, forward strand.
ACGCACACCGGGAAGGTCTTTCACGCGGCCGCCACGGATCAGAACCACAGAGTGTTCCTGAAGGTTGTGGCTTTCACCGGGAATGTAGCTGATGACCTCGAAACCATTGGTCAGGCGCACTTTGGCAACCTTCCGCATGGCCGAGTTCGGCTTCTTCGGTGTCGTTGTATAAACGCGCGTACATACACCACGCTTTTGAGGACATCCCTCAAGGTGCAGCGACTTCGAGCGTTTTACTTTGGGCTGCCGGGGTTTCCGGATCAGCTGTTGGATCGTGGGCATTGGGCTTCGTTTCCCCGTGTTGCAACACTTGTCTGTTTCGACCCGCGCGTGTCGCGGACCATCTCTATATTGAGGCGCACGCACCCCGGTTCTTCGTCGCGTCACCGTGCGTCCACGACAACACAGTAAACCGCAGCGCTCCCTATCTCGGGGGCACGCGGTGGGTATCCAGAGGATCGGAGCCATTCAGCCCGGATCGTGACCACTTACATCTGTTAAAGGCATGTCGGGCGATCAACCCGAGAGGCCAAGTGATGGCCGTATAGACAGAGTCGATATGGCTGTCAACAGCACCCAGGCCGCTTATCGCACCCGAAGTCCGACCGATCCCGCGCGTGCCAGTTTTTGCTCGCGCCACAAGGTGAAAAGGCCCGTCGCGACAACCACCAGCGCACAAATCTGGGTCCACCCATCGGGCCATTCGCCAAACACGAAAAGCCCCAGCAAAAGGGCCGCCAAAAGCGACGTATAGCGAAACGGCGCAACCGCCCCGATATCCCCAACCCGCATCGCCATCACGGAAAACAAATAGCCGCCAATGATCGCAAAAACAGCCACCCCCAAATACACGAAATCAAGCACTGCCATCGGCTTCCACGTCACAAACCCGGCCCCAACGCTGGAAAACACCAAAACTCCCACCACTGCGGCAAAGGCCACAACCAAAGACGGCACCTCATGCGCCAGCCTCCGCGACGCCAAATCCCGCACAGTGACAAGTAAAACCGCCAAGAGTGCATAGACCGAATAGATCGTAAACCCATCGCTTCCGGGCCGCACAATCATAATCACCCCGACAAAACCAATCCCAATCGCCACAAACCGCTTCCACCCGACCTGCTCCTTGAACACAATCATCGCCGCCAGCGTTACAGTCAAAGGCAACGCCTGAAGAATCGCCGTCACATTGGCAATTGGAAGGTTGAACAATGCGTTCAAAAAGAAATACGCGGCCCCCACCTCGGCCAATGTTCGCACGCCAACCAATCCCTTGTCCCGCCGCGACATGCGGACCGAAAACGCGCGCGCGCGCCAGGCCATCGCGCCAAGCAACACGAACACCGCGAGACTGCGCAGAAACAACAGCTGAAAGAACGGCAGATGATCGCCAAGCAACTTCATGAAAGCGTCGTTTATCGTAAACGCCGTCATAGCCCCGGTCATCAACAGAGCGCCCTGAATATTTGGGGTAAGTACCATACCGCGAGGAGTAATCCGATTGGCTGACTTGAACCATAGCTGAAATGCAGTCGCCCCTTGAGAACCCCGTATCAGTTTCTAAGCGCAGGCTTCAGACAATACTGATGCGGGGACAACACCAAATTAGTGATGCTCCCCGACCCGGTGCGACTCTGCCTTCTCAGCATGCCAGGGTGCTACTATGCAAAAACCATGTTACGCTCCGCTGTATGTGCTCCAGCGGGTCGCCGGCTTCAAAACTTTGAAGCCTCACGTGATGTCAGCGACGATGACCAAGGCGAGGGATGTCCGCCCAATGCCACAACTCAATCGAAGAACGCTTCTCCTCTCCGCAGTGGCTTCCCCCTTTGTCAGCCGCGTCGACGCATCGGAAACGCAATCGTCGCAAGATGTTTCGCCCTATCGGGTTCAAGATCCAATGGCAGGCTATTTCGATCTGGCCGAACGTCGGAGAGTTATGCGGGACATGCCAAGTCTTGGCATCATTCAGGCTCGATTAAGAGCGATGGAATACTCGGACTGTCAGTCTGGCAGAACGGTTCCCGTTCAGGACCAAACCATAACAATTCCCTCATTTTACGGGGACAACGAAGGCTGGCGCAAAGCCGTCACGCCGTTTCGTAACATCGAAGATGCAGTCAGCAACCTCGCCGCAGGAAACCTCGTTTCTCCAGAACGCGGTTACGCGGATTGTCTCGTCGACCTCCTGCTCAGATGGGCAAGGCGGGATGCTCTGGCAAAATTCAATTTCTCGACTGCATACAGACAAGGCTGGTTTCAGGTCGAATCCACTCTGTTCGCAATCGGCCATGCGATGGCTGCCATACGCCCGGATATCCTGCACCGCAAAGATGACCTAGGCACAATAGACGCATGGCTATTGCGGATCGCAAGAAGCCACTTCGCCATTCCGGGCTCGCCCGGCGGCACCTGCTGTAACAATCACTTCTATCGCCGCGCGCTGTACGCCGCGATTGTCGGGGTTCAAACCGGCGATGACGCACTCTTTCAAGGCGGCGTCGGCGCTATTCCATTAGCCCTTTCCGACTCGTCCTCAGAAGGCGCCCTGCTCCTGGAAATGAAGCGGGGCGAACTCTCCGCGCACTACCAGAACTTTGCATTGATGTACCTTGTGATGATCGCGGAAATCGCCGAACGCCAAGGCTATCCGATGTGGGACATGCAGATCGACGGGAAATCCCTGCACACACTTGTTGCCTTCAACAACAAGGTCATCGCCGATCCCAATACGGTTCTAAAGTACGCGAGCGCGACGGAAGTCTCCTTGAGATACCAAAAAGATATGCAGTATTTCGCGTGGTTCGAGATCTACCTCTCACGCTTCAAGAACGCCCAGATGGAGGCTTGGATCGCCACGCGTCGCCCCATGTACAACCGCAGCCTCGGCGGCCACCTGACTGCCTATTTCTACGTCGACAGCTAAGGGCAAAAGCCCTCACGTCCCCTTGGAAACAAGGGACGACCAACCATGATCCCCAAAAAAAAGGCCCCGCCAAAGCAGGGCCTTTCCAATCTTCAGTCCAACCGTCGAGATCAGTCGCGGCTTTCCGGCGTTTCCATCAGATCGGCGTCGATCTCGGTCACTTCGATGTCGTCCATCACCGGAGCAGCCAAAGCCGCCGCCGCTTCTGCTTCCGCGCGCGCTTCCTGAATGACCTTCAGATCGCGTTCGGCAGCCACACGACGCACCTGCTGGCTCGCGCCACCTGTACCCGCCGGGATCAAACGACCCACGATGACGTTCTCTTTCAAACCGACCAGCGTGTCCCGCTTGCCCTGAACCGATGCTTCGGTCAGAACCCGCGTCGTTTCCTGGAACGATGCTGCCGAGATAAACGAACGTGTCTGCAACGACGCCTTGGTGATCCCCAAAAGGATCGGCTCGCCCACAGCCAGACGACGACCTTCGGCCGCTGCCTTTGTGTTCGCGGCATCGAATTCGGCCTTGTCGACATGCTCGCCCTTCAAAAGCGTGGTCTCTCCGCTGTCGAAGATCTCCCACTTCTGAAGCATCTGACGGACGATAACCTCGATGTGCTTGTCGTTAATCTTAACACCCTGAAGGCGATAAACGTCCTGCACTTCGTCGATCATATAGTCAGCCAAAGCCTCGACACCCATAATGGACAGGATGTCATGCGGCGCTGGATTGCCGTCCATGATGTAGTCACCCTTCTGCACGAAGTCGCCTTCCTGCACTGGGATGTGCTTGCCTTTCGGCACCATGTATTCGACCGGCTCCATCGTTTCGTCCGCTGGCTCGATCGAGATGCGACGCTTGTTCTTATAGTCGCGTCCAAACCGGACATAGCCATCGATCTCAGCGATAATCGCGTGGTCTTTCGGACGACGTGCCTCGAAAAGTTCAGCAACACGCGGCAGACCACCGGTGATGTCCTTCGTCTTCGCACCTTCACGCGGGATACGCGCAAGAACGTCACCAGCTTTCACGTCCGATCCCTCTTCAATCGACAAAATCGCGTCGACCGACATTGGGTAGGTAATCGGATTGCCTGCCTCGTTGCGGACCGGTTCGCCGTCGCTGCCCACAAGGATCAGCTCTGGCTTCAGATCGCTGCCTTTTGGCGCAGAACGCCAGTCCGTCACGATCTTCTGAGTCATGCCAGTTGCATCGTCGGTCTCGTCGCGCACCGAAATGCCCGAAACAAGATCGACAAACCGCACCGTACCGGCCTTCTCGGCAATGATCGGAAGCGTATACGGATCCCATTCGAACAGCTTGTCGCCGCGCGCAACCGTGTCGCCCTCTTTCGGGAACACTTTGGTACCATAAGTCAGCTTGTGGCTCGACCGCTCAATGTCATTCTCGTCAATGATGACAAGCTGCATGTTGCGGCCCATGACGATCTCTTCGCCCGCCTCGTTCGCCAGAAGGTTCGAATTCTTGAACAGAATCTTACCGTCCTGAGACGCCTCGAGGAACGACTGCTGACCACCCTGCGCAATACCGCCGATGTGGAACGTCCGCATCGTCAGCTGTGTGCCAGGCTCACCAATGGACTGAGCCGCGATGATACCGACAGCCTCGCCCTGATTGACCAGCGTACCGCGGGAAAGGTCACGACCATAACACATGGCGCAAACGCCTTCTTCGGCTTCACAAGTCAGCGGCGAGCGCATGCGCACCGTTGGAACCTTGGCTTGCTCGATCAGATCGGCTTTGCGTTCGTCGATCAACTCACCCTTGGTGACGATCACTTCGTCCGTACCCGGCGCCAGAACGTCCTCAGCCGAAACACGGCCCAGAACACGCTCGCCCAGGGTCGCCACGACTTCACCATCGTTAACCGCAGGCTCTGCCGTGATCGCCAGTTCGGTGCCACAATCATGCATACGAACGATGCAATCCTGCGCCACGTCCACCAGACGACGTGTCAGATAACCCGAGTTCGCTGTCTTCAACGCCGTATCCGCGAGGCCCTTACGAGCACCGTGGGTCGAGTTGAAGTACTCAAGAACGGTCAGACCTTCCTTAAAGTTCGAAATGATCGGCGTTTCGATGATCTCACCTGACGGCTTGGCCATCAGACCACGCATACCGCCAAGCTGCTTCATCTGCGCAGGCGAACCACGCGCACCAGAGTGCGACATCATGTAAACGCTGTTAGGCTCACGCTCGGCGCCAAGCTCATC
>JARFRG010000279.1 GCA_029287375.1 Boseongicola sp.
CCAGGAACTCCGCATGTTCTCGTCTACATGGGCCACTGCGACCATCGGCGGCTTCATCGCTGGCGGCTCGGGCGGCGTTGGCTCTTGCACATGGGGCTCACTTCGCGACCTCGGCAACATTATCCGCCTGCGCGTCGTCACGATGGAGGCAGAACCCCGCGTTGTCGAATTCCGCGGCGAGGAACTCGCGCGCGTCTCACACGCCTACGGCACCAACGGCATCATCACCGAAGTTGAAATGCCGCTCGCCCCCGCCTACGACTGGGTCGAAATGTTCGTCGCCTTCGACAACTTCATGGAGGCCGTCCACTACTCCGAACAGCTTGCCAAAGAAGACGGCATTCTCATCAAGCTCGCCAACATCTTCGAGGCCCCCGTCGCGCACGATTACTTCCAGCGTGTCAAACCCCACGTTGATCCCGGCACGAACCTTGTCGGCCTCATGATCGCACCGCACTCCATGGATGGCTTCAATACCTTCACCGCACGTCGCCCCGAAGCCCGCGTGATCTACCGCAGCGACGACAACGACTGGGAACGCAACCCCGGTCCGGTCTTCGAATATGGCTGGAACCACACCACCCTGCGCGCCCTCAAGGTCGACCCTTCGATCACCTACCTTCAGGTCCGCTTTGGCCACCCGAACCACATCGAGTTGATCGAACAAATGCGTGACGCGCTTTCCCCCGAGGTTCTCCACCACCTGGAAGCCTTGCGCGAAAATGGCAAAGTCATCTTCGCAGGCCTCAGCCTCGTGAAATTTACCACCGAAGAACGCCTGAACGAGATCGTCAAAATCCACGAAGACGCAGGCGCCATGGTCTTCAACCCGCACCGCTACACGCTCGAAGAAGGCGGACGCCAAACCGTCGATGATCGTCAGTTGAACTTCAAAAAGGAATCCGATCCCAAAGGTCTGCTTAATCCCGGCAAAATGATCGCATGGGACGACCCCGATTTTTCCTTCGACGACATGTACGCCTATCCTAAACTCCAACCCTTAACCGAGGTCTAAAGGCGCGAACGCATGCACCGACGTGATACCGACGCAATACCGACGCGATACCGACGTGGCGTTTCTGACCGTTTTCGGGGTCAGCAATGACCCGCGCGCTGGTTCTTTACGCCCATCCCTGCGACGATAGTTTTGCCTCTGCACTGCACAATACCGTCGTCGAAACACTCACCCAGCGCGGCTGGGACGTTGACGATTGCGACCTCTACAAAGAAGGCTTTGATCCGGTCCTCTCCGATGCAGGGCGACGCGGCTATCACGATGAACCCGATAACATCGAACCTGTCAAAAACTACGTCGAACGCTTGCGGGCTGCAGATGCCCTAATTCTTTGTTTTCCGGTATGGAATTTCGGATACCCGGCCATACTCAAAGGCTTTTTCGACCGCGTGTTTCTGCCCGGCGTGTCGTTCAAACTGGTCGACGGGAAAGTTCGGCCAAACCTCACCCAAATCAAGAAACTCGCCGCCGTCACGACCTACGGCGGCACCCGAATGCGCGCCACACTCGCGGGCGATCCGCCACGCATGGTTGTCAAACGCGCGGTCTGGCACGTGACGCGCCCCAAAAAAATGCGCTATCTTGCCCTTTATGACATGAACCGGGCCACCGACGCAAAACGCGCCGCCTACATCGCCAAAGTCCGCCAGGAAATGAAAGCCCTCTAATGCGCGCACTCGTCGTCTACTGCCACCCTCGCAAGACCAGTTTCACCGCTGCGGTCCGCGATACGGTTGTGCAAAAATTAGAAGGGGTTAGCGCCGAAATTCGCGTTCTTGACCTTTACGCGCGCGGTTTTGATCCGGTGCTCACAGCTGCAGAACACGAAGGCTACGAGGCCTGCCCGGACAACTGTGCGCCCGTTGAAAGCGACGTCGCCGATATTCGTTGGTGCGATACGTTAATCTTTATTTACCCAACATGGTGGTATGGTCTCCCCGCAGTCCTCAAAGGCTGGCTCGACCGCGTATTTCTGCCAGACGTCGCGTTTTTGATGCCCGACAGCGAAAACACGACGATCCGCCCCGGTTTACAGCACATCACACGCCTTGGCGTATTTACGACCTGCGGCGCAAGTTGGTGGCTCACACAATTCGTCGGCGCGCCAGGCAAGCGCACACTTCTGCGCGGCATTGGCATTCTATGTGCAAAGCCGCACAAAAAAGCCTTCGCCGCCCATTATCTGATGGACAGTTCGACCGACACGTCGCGCAAGAAACACTTGTCCCGCGTTGCCCGGAAAATGGATCGTTTCGTCGGCGCTCCCAAATCGCAAACGGTGCCGGCATGATCCCCATAATCGACTGGACCCGCGCCGAAACCGACCGTGACGCCCTTGTCAAAGACATCGGAGCCGCGTTCAGAAATCCGGGCTTCATGGTCCTGACGAACCCTGACGTTCCGGCGTCACTTCGCGCAGATGTCTTTGAGTTTGCAGATAAGTTTTTCGATCTGACTATCGCTGAAAAGCAACAGGTATCAATTCTGAACACGCCGCACTTTCGCGGTTGGGGCGCAAAAGGCGACGAAAGCCTCGATGAAACCCAGCCCCAGATTGATACCAAAGAGACCTTCAACGTCGGCCTCGATCTGCCCGAAAATGACCCGCGTGTTCTTGCGAACGACCCCTTTCGTGGCCCGAACCAATGGCCCGACCTCCCCGGTTTCCGCGACACACTTCTCGCCTACTACGACGCCGCCCAAACCCAAGGCCTCGCGATCCTGTCCATCATAGCCCAAGACCTGAACCTGCCTGCAAACCACTTTGACGCCCTCTTCAAAGACCCGCTCAGCGCCTTGCGAATGCTTCGCTATCCACCGGCTACAGGCGCACAAAACAAGATCGGCGCAGGCGCACACACCGATTACGGCGCGATCACGCTCTTGATGACAGACGGCGAACCCGGCCTTCAGGTGCGCGCCCGCGACGGCGACTGGATCGATGTGCCCAGTGTCGAGAACGCCTATATCGTCAATATCGGCGACTGCATGATGCGCTGGTCCAATGACATCTACGTCTCGACCCCGCACCGTGTCCTGCCGCCCAAAAACAGCCGCCGCTCTGTCGCCTTTTTCGTCGAAGCAAACCCCGACACCATCGTCGAAGCCTTCCCCGGAACCGGCACCCCGAAATATCCCGCAATTCGCGCCGCCGACTACCTTCAATCCCGGCTAGATGCGACCTACGCCCCAAAGGAAACCTCATGACACGTCGCTTTGACTGGGCTGACTATCGGACCACGGAATTCAACGGTATCGATCCCGAAAACGTCATCGCCATTCTTCCGACCGCCGCCATCGAACAACACGGCCCCCACTTGCCCGTCGGAACGGACACAATGATTGCTGAGGGCATGCTGGCTGAACTGCGCGCGCGATGCCCTGATGATCTCGACATCCGCATCTTGCCTGTTCAAGCGGTTGGCAAATCAAACGAACATCTCCACGCCCGTGGCACCCTGACCTATACCGCCGAGACCGCTCTGGGTGCATGGCGTGAGATCGGCCTGTCAGTTGCCCGTGCAGGCCTGCGCAAAATTGTGATCGTGAACAGCCACGGCGGGAACCTTGATTTGATTTCAATCCTTTCGCGCGAATTGCGGGTGGATGCGGGGATGCTGGCCGTCAAATGCCAATGGGGCAATTTCGGCGCACCCGAAGGCCTGTTCTCAGAGCAAGAAATGGCATTTGGCATCCACGGCGGTGATCGCGAAACGTCATTAATGCTCCATTTCCGCCCCGAAACGGTGGATATGACCAAGGCCATCGATTTCCCCTCAACGGCCGAAACGGCAACGATCCCTCCGATCGGCCCGATCTCCTACGGATGGGTTTCCTCAGATCTGAACACTGATGGCACGGTTGGAGAAGCGCATCTTGGTACGGCAGAAAAGGGCGCAGCGTCCTGTTCCCACCAAATTTCAGGGTTCATTGACCTGTTGCGCAAGGTTCGCGACCACCCACTAGACGGATTCTCGCCTACTAAGGGTGGTCCCACCTAGATTTCGCATAACCATATGTTGACTTTGAGACCGCTTCCGAGTGCAATGATGCTGGCAAGACAACCCTAGGAGCCGGCAACACCCGGGATGCCATGGCAATCGGATCGATTTTTTTCACTCTCCCCATAGCATTCCTGTGCAGTATCTGGATGACAGCATTGCACGGATTGAACGCTCTTGAGACGCTTGGGCTATATTCCGCGCTCGGAACTCTGACCTTGAGCACGCTTTTCCTTGCCACAGTCTTCGCCCTGCGCGATCTCAACTAACGCCCGCAATTGCCACCGATTTGAAGGACGGCCTATTCAGCCGCCTCCAGGTAGTCCTCAAGCGGAGGGCATGTGCAGACCAGATGGCGGTCCCCCCAGACATTGTCGACACGGTTCACGGGTGGCCAATATTTGTCGACCCGAAACGCTCCCTTGGGATAGCAACCTTGCTCGCGCGTGTAGGGTCGGTCCCAATCCCCAACCAGGTCCTCGACTGTATGTGGCGCCTTTTTCAAAGGATTGTTTTCCTTATCAATTGCCCCGCTTTCAATCGCATCAATCTCTTCACGGATTGCCAACATCGCATCGCAAAACCGGTCCAGCTCGGCCTTGGTTTCAGATTCCGTTGGCTCCACCATTAGCGTTCCGGCGACTGGCCAGCTCATCGTGGGCGCGTGAAATCCGTTATCAATCAGTCGTTTGGCAATATCGTCAACCGTCACACCAGCACTGCCGTCAAAAGGTCGTGTGTCCAGAATGCACTCGTGCGCGACCCGCCCTTTCGAGCCCCGAAACAAAACCTCGAACGCACCTTCAAGGCGTTTGGCGATGTAGTTTGCATTCAAAATCGCGACTTTCGTCGCCTGCGTTAACCCTTCACCACCCATCATCAGAATATAGGCCCATGGGATCATGAGGATGCCGGGAGATCCGTAAGGTGCCGCACTAACAGGGCCTTCGCGACCACCCGTCTCAGGATGCCCCGGGAGAAACGGCGTAAGGTGCGCTTTCACCCCGATCGGACCCATGCCCGGTCCCCCGCCACCATGGGGAATGCAAAACGTCTCGTGCAGGTTTAAGTGACTGACGTCCGAGCCAATTTCACCCGGCTTTGCCAAACCAACCATTGCATTCAGGTTCGCGCCGTCCAGATACACCTGTCCCCCAAAGGAATGCGTGATCTCACATACGTCCCGAACCGTTTCCTCGAAAACACCATGCGTCGATGGATAGGTGATCATACACGCGGCCAACCGATCACCTGCCGCCTCGGCCTTTGCGCGAAAATCCACCAGATCGATATCGCCATTTGCGGCCGAGGCCACGACGACAACATCCATACCGCACATCTGCGCGCTCGCAGGGTTGGTACCATGCGCCGACACCGGAATAAGACAGACGTGTCGCTGATCATCTCCCCTTGATCGGTGATAGGCCATGATCGTCAACAGACCCGCATATTCCCCCTGAGCGCCCGAGTTCGGCTGCATTGACATGTCGTCGTACCCTGTGATTTCGCACAGTTTCTCCGACAGATCTGCGATCAATTCGCTATATCCCTGAACCTGATCGAGCGGCGCAAAGGGATGTATATTTGAGAATTGTGGCCAGGTGACCGGCATCATTTCAGCCGCTGAATTCAGCTTCATTGTGCAAGACCCAAGCGGGATCATTGCGCGATCAAGCGCCAGATCCCGGTCAGCAAGGCGGCGCATATACCGCATCATTTCGGTTTCCGCGCGGTTGTGGTGAAAAGTCGGGTGCGTCAGAAAATCGCTCGTGCGATGGTATTCGATAGGCAGGCGTGTATAGCCGACTTCGAAGTCATCGCGATTGAGTTCCAACCCGAATGCCCGCCAAACGCCCTCAAGAACCGCCGGACGGATCGTCTCGTCCACCGCAATCCCGATTTTCGTGTCACCAACTTTACGGAAATTGATCCGCTCGCGTCGCCCAGCCTCCATGATCACGCCCTGAAGCGCGCCAACTTCGACTGTGATCGTGTCAAAAAATAGTTTAGGTTCAATGGTATACCCGCCAGTTTCAAGTCCCATCACCAGACGCTCGGTTTTGCGATGGATGCGCTGCGCAATCGCCTTCAGACCATCCGGTCCGTGGAAAACCGCATAAAAGGACGCCATAACGGCCAACAGTGCCTGCGCCGTGCAGACGTTTGATGTCGCCTTTTCCCGCCGGATATGTTGCTCGCGCGTTTGCAGCGAAAGACGATAGGCCTTGTTGCCCCGCGCGTCGATCGAGACCCCCACAAGGCGGCCCGGCATCGCCCGTTTCAGGTTGTCTTTACAGGACATATAAGCGGCGTGAGGCCCGCCATAGCCCAGCGGCACACCAAATCTCTGGGTTGACCCAACGGCGATATCTGCGCCCATCGCGCCCGGCTCTTTCAACAAGGTCAAAGCAAGCGGATCAGCGATAACAATTCCCAGAGCTTTGGCACCGTGTAACGCTGTCATTTGTTCCGTGAAATCGCGAACATGCCCATAAGTGCCAGGATATTGAAAGATAGCCGCAAAAACCTCGTCTGCGACCAAATCCTCGGGCGCAGCGACAATGACCTCGATCTCAAGAGGCGCCGCGCGCGTTTTCATCACCTCGATGTTTTGCGGGTGGCAATTCTCATCGACAAAAAACACTTTTGACTTCGATTTCGCCATCCGCTGCGCCATGGTCATCGCCTCGGCTGCTGCGGTTGCCTCGTCCAAAAGGGACGCGTTCGCTATCTCAAGCCCGGTCAGATCGCTGATCATCGTTTGATAGTTCAACAGAGCCTCTAGTCGCCCTTGACTAATCTCGGGCTGATATGGCGTGTAGGCCGTGTACCACGCCGGATTCTCAAGAATATTGCGCTGAATGGCGGGGGGCGTGACAGTACCATAGTAGCCCTGACCAATCATTGTGGTGAACACTTCGTTTTTGTCCGCCACATTCCGCATGTGCCAAAGAAGCTCGCGCTCGGATTTTGGCTTGCCGAAAGACAACGGAGCCTTTTGGCGAATGGCCGCGGGTACTGTTTGGTCAATCAATTCATCAAGTGAGGCGACACCAAGAGTGCTCAGCATGGCCTCCATTTCGGCAGGCGACGGGCCGATATGCCGGCGATTGGCAAAATCGTACGGAAGATAGTCGGTTGGCGTAAAGGTCATATCTTTCTCCGCAGCCCGTCTAAAGAGCTGATAATGTTGTCAGAACTGAGCAACGCGCGCGGCGTCTCTTTAGGCGATCAGGTCGTTGTAGGCGTCTTCGTCCAATAGGGCGTCGATCTGGCTCATGTCATCGACTTTCATCTTGAAAAACCATGCTTCCCCAAGGGGATCTTCGTTCACAAGGCCCGGATTGTCAGACAGCGCGTCGTTCACTTCAACGATCTCACCGTCAACGGGCGCCACGATGTCCGAGGCAGCCTTCACGCTTTCGATCACGCAAATCTCGTCACCCGAGGCAACTTTGGTTTCTGTTTCTGGCAATTCCACAAACACCACGTCACCCAATTGGGTTGACGCATGTTCCGTAATGCCCACCACGACCACATCGCCATCCACGCGCAGCCACTCATGATCTTCTGTATATTTCATTGGTCCCTCTTCGTCGTTTGACGTTTGTAATTTGATGGTCGGAACGGCATGGCAGCAACCGTCACCGGCAGTCTTTTTCCGCGGACGTCGCCTTCAAGGACTGTGCCAACGGAGGCATAGTCCGACGCGACATAGCCCATCGACATCGGAGCGCCGAGTGTCGGGCCAAATGCGCCTGATGTCACCTCGCCAACTCTCTTGTCTCCTGAATAAAGCACAGTTCCCGCTCGCATTGGCGCACGACCATTCGGCAACAGCCCGACACGCCGACGTGTGGCTCCGTTGGCAAGCTCGTCGAGAATTCGGTCCGCTCCCGGAAAACCGCCAGCGCGTTCACCGCCGCTGCGCCGCGCCTTCTGGATCGCCCACTCAAGCGCCCCCTCAACAGGCGATGTGGTGGTATCAATATCAGAGCCATAAAGGCAAAGCCCGGCCTCAAGCCGCAATGCATCACGCGCGCCAAGCCCAATCGGTGCGACCGCATCTATGGCGAGCAAAGCCTTGGCAAACTCGACAACAAAAGACGCCGGGACAGAAATCTCGTACCCGTCTTCACCGGTATAGCCCGAGCGCGACACCCAAAGATCAACGCCCTGCCAACTGACCGTTGCCACATCCATGAACCGCATGTCTGCGACCTCTGGCACAAGGCGCGCGAAAGCAGCCTCTGCCTGAGGGCCTTGCAGGGCCACAAGCGCTCGGTCTGTAATCTGCTCAATGTCGCAGATTTCGGACAGATGCGACCTAAGATGCGCAATGTCGGCGTCCTTGCAGGCGGCATCCACCACCAGAAACAAGTGATCGCCACGGTTCGCGACCATCAGGTCATCAAGAATGCCGCCGTCCTCATTGGTGAACAGCGCATACCGCTGGCGTCCCTCGGCGAGCGCCAAGATGGACACGGGAACGAGGCTTTCCAATGCCAAAGCTGCATCCGCGATCTGACCGGATTTTGGCCGCAAGATCACCTGCCCCATGTGGCTGACATCAAACAAGCCAGCGGCTTCGCGGGTGTGAATATGCTCTTTCATAACGCCCGCGGGATATTGAACAGGCATGTCATAACCTGCAAACGGCACCATCTTGGCGCCAAGCGATACATGTAGGTCGTAGAGCGGTGTGCGCTTCAATTCCGACATCAGTTCCCCGTTTCTGCCGGCTGACGTGCGCCGGGCATCTGCCGGGCAATAACCTTGCCCGCGTGATGCCCCCTCTGTCCCTTCGCCTGAGATCGTTATCCCTTCGGCGCCTCGATCATCTCGAGATCTCTCCAGAGTTTTATCAGCGCGGCGGTCCCTTTTGCCTGAGAGTTTACCAGGGCGGTTGCTCCTTCGGCACCGGAACGAATCCCGACTTCTCCCGTCACGCTGAGGGAATCGTTACGCCGGATTATCCGCTGTGACAAGACCTTGCATACGGATGCTCTTAGCGACAAGACTTTGCCCATGACAGCTTTTGTTTTCGGATATGGCTCGCTTGTGAACCGGGCCACACACACATATGCGACGGCTCACCCGGCTCGGATTTCAGGCTGGCGAAGGGCTTGGCGGCATGTGGTTGGGCGCGACGTTGCGTTTCTCACGGCAGTGCCGGATGCCACGTCGGAAATCGACGGGCTGCTTGCCGAAGTCCCCGGACAGGATTGGGCAGCACTGGATGCGCGAGAGCATTCGTATGACCGTGATCTTGCACGCGATGTTACTCATCACCTTGGAGACGATGCGCACGTGCATATCTATCATGCCCCGCCTGAACGCCACACCCCCGCAACGATGCTTCACCCGGTACTTCTCAGCTATCTTGATGTCGTCGTGCAGGGCTATCTGCGTGAATTTGGAGAGGCCGGAGTCGCACGTTTCTTCGCGACCACAGATGGCTGGGATGCACCCGTTCTAGATGACCGAAAGCACCCGATTTATCCGCGCCATCAAGTGCTTAATTCATCCGAACGCGCCCTTACAGACGACCATATCGCACAACTATCGATCCGATTGCTGCCGATGCCTTAACGGCGGTGGTGAAACAATTGGAACAAGCGCGCCTGCCTGGCAAATGGCTCTTGCGCAATCACTGTTGGCGCGTTGTTCGTCAGTACGCGGCGCACAAGAAAAAGCGTGATAACTGCAAAAATTACGCCCCCCACCGCTTGCCCGATCAATATGCCAGCGGCTCCAAAATACATGCCGCCCAAGAGCACGAAGGGAACTGTCCCAAGTGTATGTCGTCCCCAATTGATCCATGTTGAATAGAACGGATGTCCAAGGTTGTTGAACGCCGCGTTTCCCACAAAAATCACGCCATTGAAGAAGAACGCAAGCGCCAGTGGGCCGCAAAAGAGGAACACCAGTTCTGCGGTGATCCCTTCGGCATCAAAGAGCGTAACAATCGGGCCACGCAGGAAAAACAACACGACCGCAACGAAGACGACGACGAGCGCGGTGAAGATCATCGCATCGCGAAACGCACCGCGCACACGGTCGTTTTGCCCGGCACCAAAATTCTGCCCAATGATCGGGCCAACAGCGCCGGACAAAGCAAAAAGCACCCCAAACGCAACTGGCGTCATGCGCGCGACGATCGCCATGCCAGCAACCGCGGCCTCGCCAAACTCTGCCATGGAACGCGTCACGTAAGCCTGGCCAATTGGCGTCGCGAGCTGGGTCAAAATCGCCGGGGCCGCGATGGTTGCGACGGGAGGCAAATCGGCCGCCAGACTTCCGAGGGTTGGCCGCCCAAAACCGCCATAAAACCGGATAATTGGCAGGACGCCAAAGATCGCGATAGCAATCCGTGCTGCAACACTGGCAAGGGCGGCTCCGGTCAGTTCCATGTCCAGTCCAAAGATCAGGATCGGGTCCAAAACCGCGTTGACAGCACCGCCCCAGACAGTTGCCATCATTGCGCGCCGGGCGTCGCCATGCGCGCGCAAGATTGCGCCTCCGACCATGCCCATCAACAACAATGGCAAACTCGGAATGATGATAGAAAGGTACGACACCGCAAGATCAAGTGTCTCGCCTTTTGCGCCCATCAATCGGGCCAGAGTTTCAAGATTCAGCCAAACAACCAAGGCAAAAACAGACCCGAAAATAACCCCATAAATCAATGCGTTGGTCGCGCGTTGCTGTGCAAGTTCTGCGTTTTCCGCCCCGAGAGCGCGCGCGACCAATGCCCCGGCAGAGATCGCCATTCCAATCCCGAAGGACGAGGTAAAGAACAAGATTGCGCCGGCATATCCCACGGCTGCGGCAAGCTCGGCCTTGCCCAACATGGAGATAAAGATCATGTCGACGAAATCGACAAGAAACACCGCCATAAGCCCGACAGACGACGTCAAAGACATCACCGTAATATGGCGGAACAAACTGCCCTCAAGAAACTTTGCGCGCTCGCTCATGGCTCAGCTATGCCGGTTTTCGCACAAAGGCCAACCGACAAAACGCAAGGTCAGCCACAAAATGCAACTATCCAAGCGATGGCTTGGTCTGCAAAAGCGGCATCACATCGGCCATTTCAGGTCCACGCGCCTGCCCCGTAACCGCCAGTCGTAGCGGCATAAACAAGCCGCGCCCTTTGCGTCCTGTCTTTTCCTTAACGGCACTGGTCCAGGTGGACCATGTGTCAGGGGCGTAAGGTGGTTCCCCCAGCATATCGAAGGCCTCGGAAACGAACGCGCGATCTTCGTCCTCAACTTGGGGGGCGGCACCATTTGCAAAAACCGGCCACCAACTGCCAGCCTCTGCGCGTGTGGCGATATTGCCTTTGACCGCTGACCAATACGAGGCCCGCAAAGCTGGCGGCACGCCTGCCACGTCAAGCGCATCTCCGACATCGGACGCATCGAGGCCTTGCACAACGCGTGCCGTCATTGGCACCAAATCTTCGACGTCAAACTTTGTGGGGGCCGAGCCAAACCGGTTGATATCAAAGCCCTCAATCAACGCTGCGTGACTGTCGCGCAGTTCAACCGGATCTGACGATCCAAGTCGCGCCATCAGGCTTAAAACTGCCATCGGCTCGATCCCGCGCTCTCTGAAATCACGCAAGGCGAGCGTCCCAAGTCGCTTTGAAAGCGCCTCACCTGTTGGGCCTGTCAAAAGAGAATGGTGTGCAAATTCCGGCACTTCACCGCCAAGCGCACGGATCATTTGTACTTGCGTCGCGGTATTCGTGACGTGATCCGACCCGCGCACGACGTGTGTCACACCCATTTCAATGTCGTCCACGACAGACGCAAGCGTGTACAGAACCTGACCGTCCTGACGGATCAAGACCGGGTCGCTGACAGAGGCGGCGTCAATCGAAACATCACCAAGAATTCCATCGGTCCAGTCGATACGTTCGAGGTCCAGCTTAAAGCGCCACACACCATCGCCACGCTCGGCCTTCAGAGCGGCTTTTTCGCTGTCACTCAGCGCAAGCGCTGCACGGTCGTATACCGGCGGGCGGCCCATGTTCAGCTGCTTTTTACGCTTGAGGTCAAGCTCAGTCGGTGTCTCCCACGCTTCATAAAACCGACCCATTTCACGCAATTTTTCTGCGGCACCCTGATAGCGATCAAGACGGTCCGACTGACGCTCTTCGCGATCCCAGGTCAGCCCGAGCCACTCAAGATCCTCGCGGATCGCATCCACATATTCCTGCTTGGAGCGATCCGGGTCGGTATCGTCGAGGCGCAGAATGAATGTCCCACCTGATTTGCGCGCGATGATCCAGTTGAACAGCGCGGTGCGCAGATTTCCAACATGCAGATATCCGGTCGGGGATGGGGCAAAACGGGTAACGGTCATGGGTGTCTCCTGATCCGCGACGCTCTTTCATACAGACACGGATTTGTCCATATGGAAGCCCATGAGCAATCGAAATGACACCCCGCCGGACGCTGAGGAATTCGAAACGATTGTGCAGTCCGCCATCACAGCGCTGCCGCAAATTTTTCGCGGCCCCGCATTGGCTGTCGCTTTGCGTGTGGAGGATTTTGCGTCAGAAGCCATGATGCAGGACCTTGAAATCGACGATCCGTTTTCTTTGACCGGGCTGTACGAAGGCATCCCACTGACTGAGAAATCGGTTCTGGACCAGCCAACGCACCCTGACGTGATCTGGCTGTTTCGAAGGCCGATACTGGACGAATGGATTGCGCGCGATGACGTTGGCTTGGCCGAGCTTGTCACCCATGTTTACGTGCATGAGCTGGCGCATCATTTTGGTTGGTCTGATGCCGATATCGCTGCGATTGACGAATGGTGGACCTGAGAATGGATTTTGCTCGGCCGACCGACAGATGTTTATCGTAGCTATCCTTAGAAATGGTTAGCACGCCGTCCGCTTTGGTTGATCTCGTTTTTCACTTGCGATGATTGCGCTAACGCGGCATGAACAATTGCTTGGTAAAAACGCGAGGGCTGCTGATATGAAATCGCACATTCTGACGATTACGCTGAACCCGACAGTCGATTTCTGCACGACCGCCCCGCATATTGAACCGGGCCCAAAGCTGCGCTGCACAGAGCCGCAGATTGATCCCGGCGGCGGTGGGATCAATGTGGCGCGTGCCGTCAAAATGCTGAACGGACAGGCCACGGCTCTGGTCGCGATCGGCGGGGCGACGGGCGCGCATTTACTACAGCTTTTGGCGTTGGAAGGCGTGCCAACAGTTGCCTTCCAGGGTCCGGGCGAGACACGGCAATCGATGAGCGTAATTGACCAGGGCAGCGGCGAGCAGTTTCGCTTTGTGATGCCCGGCCCGGTGTGGCGCGCCGAGGACGTTCCGCGCGCTCTGAATTCGGTCGATCAAGCGACCGGTGAAGACTCTCTTGTCGTCCTGTCCGGGAGCCAACCCCCCGGAGTTGCCAAAGATTTCCCGTCGATCCTTGCAAGCCACGTCAAGGGCCGCGCGGCCCGATTGATCGTCGACACATCGGGGCCGGCGCTGTTTCATCTTGTGGAGAAACCACGTGAAGCGCTTCACGTATTGCGTATGGACGGCGAGGAAGGCGAGGAGCTTGCAGGCCGACCGCTGCCAACGCGTGAGGACACCGCAAACTTTGCACAATCGCTTGTTCAGGCGGGTGTTGCACGCATCATAATCGTGGCGCGCGGGGCCGACGGATCGGTCTTGGCAAGCGAGAATGGCAACTGGCATTCGGTTGGCCCGTCCGTGCCTGTGGTATCGAAAGTCGGCGCGGGCGACAGCTTTGTCGGAGCGTTCACTTTGGCGCTTGCGGGCAATGAGCCCGAGCAAGAATGTTTGCGGTGGGGCGTGGCGGCAGCCAGCGCTGCGGTAATGACCGAGGCCACGCGCCTTTGTGATCGCGAAATCACCGAAAGCCTGTTAAAAGACTGCACAATTACAAAGCTTTAGAGGCGTACTCTAAACGATTAATTCTGCGACCGGACCGCGCAAAATGCCATATCGGTATCGCGTCGGTATAACGTCGGTATTGCGTCGGTGCGACCGTACGCACCCAAAGGCATTCGTTAACGCGGCATTTGTCGCATTTTACCGCTGCGAGCATCCGTCTTAGCTTGGATCGCGCCAGCGGTTAACGATCGGATACCGACGGTCCAGCCAGAAAGATCGCATCGTCAAACGCGCACCCGGCGCGGATTGGAAGCGCTTGTATTCGGCCAGATAGACCAAGTGTTCGATCTTTTTCACCATCGCCCGCTCAAAACCCATTGCCACGACATCAGCGACCGATGCCTCGTTGTCGATGAGTTCTTCGAGGATGACGTCCAGCTCGTCGTACGGTGGAAGGCTGTCGCTGTCTTTTTGATCCTCGCGCAATTCCGCCGTCGGTGGCTTGTCGATCACGCGAGGCGGAATGACCTCGCCTGCCGGCCCCATCATCCAGTCACGATGGTTGGCGTTGCGCCAACGGCAGGTCTCGAAAACCCGCATTTTGTAGAGATCTTTGATCGGATTGTAGCCCCCCGCCATATCGCCGTAGATCGTGGCATAGCCGACCGCGACTTCGGATTTGTTCCCCGTCGTCAAAAGCATCTCACCGTATTTGTTCGAGATCGCCATCAGGATCACACCACGCAGGCGCGACTGGATGTTTTCCTCGGTCAACCCCGGCTCTGTGCCCTCGAAAACCTCGGCCAGTGTGTCGTTCACCGCACCCACCGGATCCTTGATCGATACCGTATCAAGCCGCGTGCCAAGGTTGCGCGCGACCTCGCCCGCATCGTCCAGCGAAGCCTGCGATGTGTATTGCGATGGCAGCATTACGCAGCGGACGTTTTCAGGCCCCAATGCATCGGCGGCGATGGTCGCGACAATGGCGGAATCAATGCCGCCCGACAGCCCCAACACCGCTTTCTTGAAGCCCGTCTTGCGGAAGTAGTCGCGCAAAGAAAGAACCATCACCTGATAGTCTTGTTCCCATTCATCAGGGAATGCGGCGATGGCGGCAGGAACCGCACGCCAGCCCGCGTCGGTTTCTTCAAAGTCCACATGGGCGATGACTTCGTCGAAAAGCGGCAGGCGCAATGCCAGCTCTCCGCCCGGGTTCAAGACAAATGTGCCGCCGTCAAACACCTGATCATCCTGACCGCCGACCATATTAAGATAAATTAGCGGCAGGCCGGTTTCGACGACACGCGACACCATGTGAGTGAGCCGGGTGTCGTACTTGTTGCGGTAATAGGGCGAACCGTTCGGGACCAGTATGACCTCGGCGCCGCTTTCGCTCAGCGCCTCGGGCACATCCTCGTGCCAGGCATCTTCGCAAATTGGCGTACCGACGCGCAAAATTCCCAGATCATATGGGCCGGCAATCGGCCCCGGCTCGTACAGGCGAACCTCGTCAAAGACAGTTTCGTTGGGCAGGTGGTGCTTTAGAACCTGACGGACGAGGCGGCCATTTTTCAGAACGTGATAGGCATTGAAAAGCTTTCCGTCTTGCAAAAGCGGTCCGCCGATTCCAAGGGCGGGACCATCCGCAGTCTCGGCCATCAGCGCCTCAATATGCGCCATGGCGTCGCGCGCGAACGCCGGTTTCATGATCAGATCTTGCGTATTGTACCCGGTGATAAACATCTCTGGCAGCGCCACGAAATCGGCGCCGGCCGCGCGACCTTCCTGCCATGCGGCCAAGGCCTTAGCCTTGTTTCCGGCCAAATCTCCGACGGTCGGATTCAATTGCCCAAGTGAGATACGAAAGCGATTGGTCATGTGCAGTCTCCAAGCCCAAAGCATCTCTTAGCAGAGATGCGCCGAAGGGAAAGGTGCGGCGCGCGGGAAAAGCGTTGCGGGCGCGAGGTGGGTCCATTAGATTTAGCGGACCCGAGCGAGAAAAAAGTGGAACCCAACGTGGCAAAACGACTGAGGCTGGATCTGGCAGCGGCGTGCATGGCAATTGCGCTAAGTGGCCCGGCATGGGCGCAAGACGCGCAAGTGATCACCAAGCAATATGATGATGGCGGCGTCTACGAAGGCACCTTTCGCGATGGCAAACAGCATGGCACTGGCACGTATCGGTTGCCGAACGGCTATGTTTACTCTGGCGAATGGATAGACGGTGAAATCCGCGGGCAGGGTCGCGCCGAATTTCCGAACGGATCAGTTTATGAAGGTGAATTTGCGGCAGGCAAACCCGAAGGCCGCGGGCGGATCGTTTTCGCAGACGGAGGCACCTACGAGGGGGCCTGGGCCGACGGCAAGATCAACGGTCAGGGTGTCGCCAATTACGCCAATGGCGTGACATATGAGGGTGGATTTACCGATGCTCTGCACGACGGCCAGGGCCGGATGCAAAGCCCGAACGGCTACATCTACGAGGGCCAGTGGAACAAGGGTATTCGCGAAGGCACGGGACGGATCGAATATCCGGACGGTGCCGTCTACGAGGGCCAGTTGGTGCGCGGCGCGCGCGACGGACGCGGCACGCTGACGATGCCCGACGGGCTGGTTTATGTAGGCGAATGGTCGAACGGCCAGATCAACGGTTCCGGCACGCTGACGCAGCCGAATGGGGATATCTACGAAGGCGATCTCGCGGACGGAAAACGTCAGGGACAGGGCCGCGTGATTTATGCCAATGGCGACATCTACGAAGGCACATTCGAGGCGGATCGCCGCCAGGGTGAAGGCACGTTCACCGGCACCGATGGCTATGTCTATTCCGGCGGCTGGGTTGAAGGCCGGATCGAAGGCGAAGGTCAGGTGACCTATCCAGACGGCTCGGTTTACGAGGGTACCTTCAAGAACGACCTCGCTGATGGCACCGGCAAAATCGTGTATCCCGACGGCAATACTTATGACGGCACATGGGTAGCGGGCGTGATCGAGGGCGAAGGTGTTGCCACATATTCCAACGGGTTGGTCTACGAGGGTGGGTTCCGCGACGCAAAAATGCACGGGACCGGCAAGATGACGTTTGCCGACGGCTATACCTATGAAGGGGCTTGGGCGGACGGACAACGCGAGGGGGTCGGCGTTGCGACTTATTCCGATGGAACGGTCTATGAGGGCACGTTCGTCGCAGGTCAGCGACAGGGTCAGGGCGCGATTAGCATGCCCGATGGCTTTCGCTACACGGGTGAATGGAACGCAGGCGAGATCGACGGAATGGGTGTGGCCACCTATGCAAATGGCGATGTCTACGAGGGCATGTTCGTGCGTGGTAAACGTCAGGGCGAAGGCACAATACGTTACGCCACTGGCGAAGAACGCACAGGCAGCTGGGACAACGGCGCGCTGACCAACAGCGAAGCGGACGCCAATTAACCTTCGTTCGCTTCATCCTTTCAAAAATACCTTGGGGTGGTCCGGAGGGGTGAAACCCCTCCGGTGGATCGCCGCCGTAAGGCGGGGAAACTGGATTTCTTCGCCAGCGCCCATGTACCTCAAAAACGCATCCGCCTTTCGGATGAACATAATGCGCGCGCCCCGGAACCACCCGGTCCCAGGTACGGGACAGGCCTGCCAATTCGTGCGTTCTCGCTGAACTGCGGCTGGTGCCAGTCCATGTAACCCCACGAAGACACAGACGGCCTACCAGGGGATTTTTTGCGCGGCGTAGTCGAAAAAGCCCCCTGATTGCGCAGGCGTCAGGCCTTCGATCACATTGACAAGGTTGGCTGCGGCTTGCGGTGCCGGCACGGTCTTGTGGCGACTGGCATATTTTTCGGTGAACGACGTCTCGACTGTTCCGGGGTGGAGGCAAACGGCGCAGGCTTGTTTGTGGGTGCGTTTCAGTTCGATCGCCGCGCCGTGGATCAGTTGGTTGAGCGCCGTCTTCGAGGCGCGATAGCTGTGCCAACCGCCAATGCCATTGTCTCCGATCGAGCCGACGCGGGCAGAGAGAGCCGCAAAGACCGACGGCGCGTTTTTCGGCAACAAGTGCAAGCTATGCTTTAACACCAACAAAGGGCCGATAGCGTTGATGCGAAAGGCGGCCTCAAGCGCGGCGGGTGTGACCTCGCGCAGCGCTTTTTCTGGCCTATGGCCGCCCGGTTCCAGCGCACCTGTCGCCACAAAGATCAGCGACATGGGCTGATTGACGTCTGACAGGGCCGCTTTGACGCTTGCTTCGTCTGTCACATCCAGGCCGTCCGCACTGCGTGACAGCCCGGTCACACCATAGCCGCGCGCTGACAATTCTGCTGAGATGGCTGATCCGATCCCGCCGGAAGCCCCGATGACAAGTGCATGTTTCATACCAGTCGAGCTAGCCGATCCCTGCGCGGGGTCAACGATGGCTTTTCAGATTGTCGCGGACATGCTTACGTTCGGACAACACGTCGGGGGGCATCATGAAGCATCGCAGCGATTTTCCACGGGATATCGAAGAATGGCCTGATCAGCGGATCGCCATGCCCGATGGCACCGAATTGTCTGCGCGGATCTGGCTTCCGCTGGATGCCGTTGGAAACCCGGTCCCTGCGATTTTGGAGCATCTGCCCTATCGCAAGCGGGACGGCACGATTGCGCGTGATGAGCTGACGCACCCCTATCTTGCGGGACACGGATACGCCTGCATCCGCGTGGATATGCGCGGAAATGGGGACAGCGACGGGCTGATGGAGGATGAATACACGCAGACCGAATGGGACGACGCAATTGCCGTGATGAACTGGGTGCGCGCGCAACCCTGGTCGACGGGCGACTGGGGCATGATGGGGATCAGCTGGGGCGGATTCAATGGCTTGCAGGTCGCCGCTTTACGCCCGCCGGGGATTAAGGCGGTGATTTCCTTGTGTTCGACCGTTGATCGGTATGCGGACGACATTCACTATAAAGGCGGCTGCATGCTGGGTGAAAACCTGGGCTGGGCGGCTCAGATGTTGGCTTATTCCTCGCGCCCGCCGGACCCGGCAGTCGTGGGCGCGGGCTGGCGCAAGATGTGGCTGAAGCGGCTTGAAGCACAGCCGTTCCTGCTCGAGCCATGGTTGAGCCATCAGCGGCGTGTCCCCTATTGGGCGCACGGGTCGGTCTGCGAGGATTTCGGTGCGATCGAGGCGGCGGTTTTGTCGATTGGGGGCTGGCACGATGGCTATCGCAACACGCCCGCAGCATTGGTTGCCAACTTGTCCAGTCCGGTCAAGGCCATCGTCGGTCCATGGATCCACAAATATCCGCACTTTGCGGGACCGGAGCCGCGCATTGGATTTTTGCAAGAGGCGCTTCGTTGGTGGGATCGCTGGTTAAAAGGGGTGGATACGGGCGTTGAAGAAGATCCCGCGATGCGGCTTTGGCTGATGGACGCGGTGCCGCCGGAGCGCTGGCTGGATGCGCGTCCCGGACGCTGGATTGCAATCGACGCGCCAGTCCCAATGCGGACGTTGGGCTTTGGCGATCGTGTCATGGGACAAGCAGCGCCTTTCAAAGTGCGCGTTGCCTCGCCGCAGACCTGTGGGGCGGGTGGCGGCGAGTATTTTCCGTTCGCTTATTCAGAAGAGTTTCCGGGGGATCAAAGCGGCGACGATGCGATGTCGGCGTGTTTTGAAGGTGCCGTCCTGGGCGAGGATTGGGACGTTGTCGGCGCGCCTTCGGTGGCGTTGCGAATGACGCCAGAGGCCGTGAGCGGGCAGCTTGCGGTGCGGTTGGTCGATGTTCGCCCTGACGGTCGCGGTACGTTGATCACGCATGGTTTCCTAAATCTGCGCCATCACATGTCGCACGCGGACCCACAGGATCTGATGCCGGGCGTTGAGATCGATGTGTCCGTGAATTTGGACCAATGTGCTTACCGTGTACCTGCGGGCCACAGGCTGCGGATCGCTGTGTCGACCTCGTATTGGCCGTTTATTTGGCCGGGTCCGCACAGGGGCGGAGTGGTTTTGACGGCGGGCGCATTGTCGCTGCCTGTGCGCGAGACCGCAATTGGAGACGAGATCACCTTTCCACCCCCGGAGGCCGCCCCCGCGTGGCGCGCAACCGAATTGCGCCCTGCACGAATGACGCGCGAGACTGAAACGCGCGGCGACGGCGGCCTGCATTTGCGGATTGCGACCGACAGCGGAGAGATGCGCGATGACCAGCACGGACTTGCGACGGGATCAGTGTGCGTCGAAAGCTGGCATATTCATCCAGACGATCCGTTGTCTGCGCGCGCCGAATTCGAGTGGGATGACACAATGGAGCGTGGCGCGTGGAAGGTGCGTTCAAAATGCACCGCGTCGCTGCGCGTGAGCGCCGAGGCCTGGCATGGACGGGCGCGCATTGAAGCCTATGAGGGAGATACCCTTGTTTTCGACAAGAACTTCGCCTTCGACATTCCACGCGACGGACTCTAGCTTGGACATGACTGTTGCTATTGTCGATCGCCTTCGCCTAGTCTTGCGACAACAGATCGGACCATATCCGGCACGAACAGGGAGACGAGAATGCACCCCATTCTGACGACGGTGCTTCAAAGGCTGGCACTTGGCCTTCTGACATTGTTCTTTGTGTCGGTTATTATCTTCAGCTCAATCGAATTCCTGCCCGGCGATTTTACGCAGGCCGTTCTCGGCCAGACCGCCACCGAAGAGACGGTCGCCGCGTTCCGGCGTGAGCTTGGGCTCGATCAACCGGCTATTGTTCGGTACTTCGACTGGATTGGCGCACTTGCGCAGGGCGACCTTGGAACATCGTTCTCGGGACGGGCTTCTTCTGGGGTAGACCGGTCTCGCCCTGTGGTCGATCTTGTCGGGCCACGTCTTGAAAATACGTTGTTCCTTGCTTCCATGACGGCGATTGTTGCGGTGCCTCTGGCACTGACGCTTGGCATTCTGGCGGCATTGTACCGGGGGTCGATCTTTGACCGCATGGTGAATGCCGTCACCCTGACGACAATCGCGATGCCCGAATTTCTGGTCGCTTATATCCTGATCCTGCTTTTGGCTTCGCTCAATCCGATCTTTCCAAGTCTGGCCAATATCACTGAGGACACGCCATTCTGGGAGCGCGTCTATCGCTGCGCCCTGCCCTCTATGACGCTGACGCTGGTGATCGTCGCGCATATGATGCGGATGACGCGGGCGGCCATTATCAACCTGCTGGCATCGCCTTATATCGAAATGGCGCGTCTGAAGGGACTGTCACCGCGCAAGGTGATCCTGACCCATGCGCTGCCGAATGCATGGGCACCAATTGCAAACGTCGTTGCCTTTAACCTGGCTTATCTGGTGGTCGGTGTCGTCGTGGTCGAGGTCGTCTTTGTGTATCCGGGCGTCGGGCAGTTGATGGTCGACGCAGTGACCACCCGCGACATTCCGGTTGTGCAGGCCTGCGCCTTGATATTCGCCGGGACGTATATCGTTTTGAACCTGATTGCAGACATCATTTCCATCGTCACAAACCCAAGGCTGTTGCACCCAAGATGACCAACGCGCCAGAAACATATTCCGCCAAAGACGAGGTCGGGCAAGTTCGCGCCCGTCGCACCCGCTGGGAACGCACCTGGATCGAATTGAAAAAGGCGCCCCCTACGGCGTGGTTCGGCATGGTCGTCATTTCTTGCTACGTCTTTGTCGCGGTCTTTGCGTCGGCTCTTGCACCATACGGCGAGGCGGACAGTTCGTTCGGGGCCTATTTGCCTTGGGGCGACGGCCATGTGTTTGGCACGGATCAGATCGGGCGAGACATCTTTTCACGCATGATCTACGGCGCGCGAAACACGATGGGGATTGCGTTTGCGACGACCTGCCTTGCGTTTCTCGTGGGTGGAGGCTTTGCGTTGGCCGCAGCGATCAGCAGGGGCTGGGTGGATCAGGTCATCAGCCGATTTGTCGATGTATTGATGGCGATCCCATCACTGATTTTCGCGTTGATGCTGTTGTCGATCTTTGGGTCGTCCATCCCGGCATTGATCATGATCATCGCACTGTTGGATTCGACGCGGGTGTTTCGTCTCACGCGCGCGGTGGCGATGAATGTTGTCGTCATGGAATACGTCGAGGCTGCGCGTTTGCGCGGAGAAGGTCTTGGCTGGGTAATGCGACGGGAGATTTTGCCGAACATCATGCCGCCTTTGGTGGCCGAATTTGGGCTTCGGTTCAGCTTTGTGTTCCTGACCATCGCGGCTTTGAGTTTTCTGGGCGTTGGGATCCAGCCTCCGACCGCTGACTGGGGGTCGATGGTGCGCGATAACGCCTCGCTTATTCAGTTTGCGCAATATGATTGGAAAGCGGGGGTCACGCCGTTGATCCCGGCCGGCGCAATCGCCCTTTTGACGGTCGCTGTGAATTTCGTGGTCGACTGGTTCTTGATGAAAACCAGCGGTTTGAAGGAATGAACATGCGCTTAGTTTCGCCGGGCCATTGGCCCGCCGACAGGCTGGGGTTCCACCCCAGACCCCGGAGTACTTTTGCCAAGAAGAAAGAGACCGCATGAGCGACGACATTCTGCTTCACATGAAGAATATCGTGATTGACGGATTCTCGGACGAGAGCTGGCACGAGATTATCAAGGGTGTGGACCTGACCCTGAAGCGCGGCGAGGTTCTTGGGCTTATTGGAGAATCTGGCGCGGGTAAGTCGACGCTTGGCCTGGCAGCTATGGGGTATGGACGGCCCGGCATTCGTCTGACGGCCGGTGAGATATGGTTTGACGGACAGGATTTAATGACGGCGTCCGAGGCCGATAAGCAAAGCCTGCGCGGCGCGCGGATTGCCTATGTGGCCCAATCAGCGGCGGCGGCGTTCAATCCGGCGCATCGGTTGATTGACCAGACCATCGAGGCAACCCTTAGCCATGGTGTGAAGACATCGGCTGAGGCGGCCGAGGATGCCAAATCGTTGTATGCGGCGATGGATTTGCCGGACCCCGAGAACATTGGCTTTCGCTATCCGCATCAGGTGTCTGGGGGGCAGTTGCAGCGTGCGATGACCGCGATGGCGATGTCGGCGCGTCCCGATCTCATCATTTTCGATGAGCCCACAACGGCTTTGGATGTGACGACGCAGGTTAACGTGCTTGCCGCGATGCGCGAGGCCGTCGACCGGTTCAATACGGCGGCGATTTATATCACCCATGATCTGGCGGTGGTCGCGCAGATGGCGGATCGTATCAAGGTGTTACGCTATGGCGAGGAGGTCGAGGAGGCCGAGACGCAGGAAATGCTGTCGAACCCCAAGCACCCCTACACGAAGTCACTTTGGGCGGTACGATCGATAGAAAAGCCGGCCGAGACCAGTGACGACTATGTCCTTGAAATCAAGAACGTAACAGCGGCCTATGGCTCTGTGCCTGTGCTGCACGACGTGTCGATAGCGGTGCCGCGCGGCAAGACACTGGCGGTTGTGGGCGAAAGCGGATCGGGCAAGTCAACGACTGCGCGGGTGATCACCGGGCTTTTGCCGCCGACAGAAGGGGACGTTCTGTTTAACGGCGCACCTTTGCCGGCTGCGCTGAAGGGACGTTCAAAAGATCAGCTTCAGCGTATTCAGATGATCTATCAGATGGCCGATACCGCGATGAACCCGCGCCATACTGTACGTGAGACAATCGGGCGGCCTGTGGAGTTTTACCTGGGGCTTCGCGGGAGCGCGGTGGATCAACGTGTATCCGAGCTTTTGGCGATGATTGAACTGGATGACAGTTTTCTCGATCGGTTGCCTGGAGAGTTATCCGGCGGACAAAAGCAGCGTGTATGTATTGCACGCGCACTGGCTGCGGAGCCGGAAGTGATCATCTGCGACGAAGTGACATCGGCGCTGGATCAGGTTGTGCAGGAAGGGATTTTGAAGCTGTTGATGAAGCTTCAGAGAGACCTTGGTGTGACATACATCTTTATCACACACGACATCGCAACGGTGCAGGCGATCTCGGATGAGATCGTGGTGATGTGGATGGGAAAAGTTGTGGAACAGGGGATCAAGGACGAGATTATGCAGCCCCCCTACCCCGAATATACAGAGCTTTTGCTGTCATCCGTTCCGACGATGGATCCGGGATGGCTGAAGGGCGCCGCAGCCGCGCGCAAGGCGATGTCGATCGCTGAAGAGACCGGCAAAGCCTAGAGGGCAGCGCAGATATTACCCTCCCTGCGTTTGGTTTCTGGGGATTCACGGACGTCTTTTTTGACTGGATTTGATCCTATTTCGGGCAAAGCAGACCGCGTCTTGGTCAGCTGAGTGGCCCGCTGTTTTGGGCGAATAGCACCGCAACGGGGGAAAATCCCTCAATTTTCACAAAATTGTTTCGAAAGACTTGAGCGGTAAAGCCCTTATTTTTAAGGCTGCCACCAGTTCGCCCCATTTCGACCAAAGCGACGCCCCAACCGGGCATTTAGACATCAGTATTGAATGAAAAAGTCCGCAGATTGGGCACGAGAAGATACACAAGAATACACACAAACAATTTATCCGCGATGAAGACGGCGTCTATACTGTCTTCGGTCCCTTTCTTACGATCACGATGATTATCGTCGGCGGTCTGGGTCTGGACGTCGCCAATGCAATCATGATGCGCACACATCTTCAGGTCGCGGCAGATTCCGCCGCGCATGCTGCGATTATCGCCCGCGACACTGAAAGCGAAGCCGACTCAAAGGATATCGCGGTTCAGGTTGCCCGCGCCAGCATGTCGTACTCGAAATTTGGCAATGCAATTCAGGCAAGCGACATTCAGTTCGGCACCTGGGATGCAAGCAATCAGATTTTCTCGGCAAGCGCGGGGTCTCGCGAGGCTGTCTTGGTCAACACGCAACGTGCTGCCGATCGCGGCAATGCGATGGCCACCTATTTTCTGCGTTTTATCGGCATGAACGATCTGACCGTCGTCAGCCAGGCGGTCTTCGAAACCTATCGTCCGACCTGCTTACGTGAAGGCTTTGTGGCCAATGGCCGCGTCGACGTGCAATCAAACAACAATTACCTGAATGGGTTTTGCATCCACTCCAACAGCCATGTGGAAGTGAACAACAACAATACGTTTGAGACTGGCGTGATCGTTTCGATGCCCAACCAGGCCGATCTTGTAAAGCCGTCAAGCGGCTGGAACCAAAACCCGGGCCTGCAAAACGCGATGCGAAGCGGTGCCTATCGCATTCGTATTTTGCAGCGTGTCGAAGACATGATTGCCGGGTTTGACAACCCATTGAGCGACTATTTCAACTCTGAATACCTTGATGATCCTGCCGTGACACAGGACATCGCGCCCGGAACGATTACAGCGGCCGACTGGACACCCGGTCAGGTTCACGCGTTCGATTGCGGCACACTTGGCGCCGCACCAATTGCGCTTAACGACAGCGTCGATGATGGGACCGCGACAATCATTCGCGTGGCCGCCGGTGGGAATGGCAACGGCAATGGCGGGAACGGTAACGGGAATGGCAATGGGAACGGGAATGGGAATGGCGGCACAGGAACCGGGACCGGAAGCACAGGTGGGGGTGGCGGAGTCCTCAAGATCAAGGCCGGCGAGACTTTGGTGCGCGGTGTCATCTACACGGACTGCGAGCTTGATATCGGCTCGAACGTGACGCTTGAAAGCGTCCTGGTGATTTCAGAAAGCACCAGCGTCGATGCGATTTCGGGTGCTGCCAATATAACACTTGGACGCAACGACAGTTGCACGCCAGGTGGCGGCTCTCAGATCATCACACGCGGTGGATTTAGAATTCCGGCGAAGCTGAATGTGTATGGCGGACAGATTCTGGCCAAGGGCGACATCCAGTTTGCTGCGAACGCCAATGGTATCGAAGGTGTCTCGATGGTTGCCGGTGGCGAGATTGACGGCACGTCAAACAGCAACATGGCGTTCTGCAATGGTGCTGGCATGGAGCATATCTTTGAGGCGGAATACTTCCGCATGGCTAAGTGAACACGTCAAAGCCCCGACGCGACAGTCGGGGCTTTACTTCGCGAAATCTCACTCGTATCGTTCCCCTCATGAGCAAGAGATCCCATAATTCGATCACTGACCACGCGCCCGCGTGTGGCCTCAGCTTGCTACTTCTCCTTAGCCGCCTCTGAGCGTGCCTTTGGGCGCGACCGCTCAGAGGTGATCAGCGCCAAGACATGCTAAGGACAAAGTGAGAGACCCATGACAAACGACAACAATGTTTCGCCAACTGCGAACAAGAACCACGTGTTGATTTTTGACACAACGCTGCGCGACGGCGAACAATCCCCAGGCGCAACCATGAGCCATGCCGAAAAGCTGGAGATCGCAGGTCTTCTCGATGAGATGGGCGTGGATATTATCGAAGCCGGGTTTCCGATCGCCTCCGACGGTGATTTCCAAGCCGTCAGCGAGATTTCGAAGCGCTCGAAAAACGCGGTGATCTGCGGGTTGAGCCGGGCGAATTACAAAGATATCGACCGCTGTTGGGAGGCTGTACGCCATGCAGCGCGCCCACGCATCCACACCTTTATCGGAACCTCTCCGCTGCACCGTGCCATCCCAAACCTTGATAAAGACGAGATGGCGACACGGATCCACGACACCGTGACCCATGCGCGCAATCTGTGCGACAACGTGCAATGGTCGCCGATGGATGCGACACGCACCGAGTGGGATTACCTGTGTCGTACCGTTGAGATCGCAATCAAAGCGGGCGCAACAACGATCAATATCCCCGACACTGTGGGCTATACCGCGCCACGCGAAAGCGCCGAGTTGATCCGACGATTGATTGAAACCGTGCCGGGTGCAGACGACGTGATTTTCGCAACGCATTGCCACAACGACCTTGGCATGGCGACGGCAAATTCACTGGCAGCCGTCGAGGGAGGCGCGCGCCAAATCGAATGTACGATCAACGGTCTGGGCGAACGCGCAGGCAACACGGCCCTGGAAGAAGTCGTGATGGCGATGCGCGTGCGCAAAGACATCATGCCTTTCACCACGGGCGTCGATGCCACAAAGCTGATGCATATTTCACGGCGCGTGGCGACTGTATCGGGCTTTGCCGTTCAGTATAACAAGGCCATCGTCGGCAAGAATGCCTTTGCCCATGAAAGCGGCATCCACCAAGACGGGATGCTGAAGAACGCCGAGACTTTCGAGATTATGCGCCCGGAAGACGTGGGCCTGACCGAGACGAACATCGTCATGGGCAAGCATTCGGGGCGCGCTGCGTTGCGCTCGAAGCTTGAGGATTTGGGCTTTGAGTTGGGCGACAATCAACTGAAAGACGTGTTTGTACGCTTCAAAGCACTGGCTGATCGCAAGAAGGAAGTCTTTACCGACGACTTGCTGGCCTTGATGCGTGATCAGGAGTCCGGCGAAGCGAACGATCGCATCCAAGTGAAGTTTTTGCGCGTGATCTGCGGCACCCAAGCGCCGCAGTCGGCCGATCTGACCTTGACGATTGATGGTGTGGATCACCAGACGACGGCCCAGGGTGACGGGCCGGTGGACGCGACGTTCAATGCGGTAAAGGCGCTGTTCCCACACGAGGCGCAGTTGCAACTTTATCAGGTGCATGCGGTCACCGAAGGCACGGATGCTCAGGCGACAGTCAGCGTACGGATGGAAGAAGACGGGCGGATTGCCACCGGACAGTCAGCAGACACCGACACCGTTGTCGCCAGCGCCAAAGCATATGTTAACGCGCTGAACCGGCTTTTGGTGCGGCGCGAAAAATCGGCGCCGGACTCGGACGTGAAAACGGTAAGCTACAAGTCTCTGCAATAGAAATCGGGCGGGCCGGAGTTTTTCACCGGCCCGACTCCCGCCTGAAGCGTCTGGTTTTGGCCACATTCACTACCTCGAATTAACCAAAACGCCCCTATTTCCATCATATTAGAAACAATCCCGATCACAGACCGATGATCAGTGCCGAATTGGCATCAAAAATCGGTTTTTCGGTCAAACTCTTGCCACATTCCCGCCCTAGAAATGCCTCAAGTCGCAAGTGTCCCGCGGCGAGTGTTTGTAACCAGTGAAAGTGAAGAATATGTTTCGTTCTTCTACCAGATTTGTTTCTGTCATAATTGCCGCAGCCGCTCTCACCGGCTGTGGCACTCCTTCCGAAATTTCCCGTTCTGCGACGGTGCTGCAAGTTCCACAGGTGCAAAGCCTGTCGGTTGTATCGCGCCAGTTTCAAAACGATGTTCCCTATACGATAAACTTTGGGTTTGACGAAGATTGGCTGGACGCCGAGGCGCAGGCGCGCCTTGACGCGCAAGCGGCCTGGATCATCGAGAACCCCAATGTGAAATTCCGCGTATTCGGACATGCCGATCGTGTTGGCAGCACCGACTACAACATCGATCTTGGCCTGCGCCGCGCGACAAATGCTCTGCAGTATCTCGTCGCAAAAGGCATCAGCGAAACGCGTCTTGAAGCCATGGTATCCTTTGGCGAGGACGCGCCTGTTGTTGAAACGCAGGACCGCGAACGCGCCAACCGCCGCGTTGTGACCAAAGTGTTTGGGTTCATTGAAACGCTACCGGGCGGCGTCGCCCGAGACGGTATCACGACGGTTTCCATCGGTGATCCCGTGCCGACAGACGGACCGACCCCGAATGACGGGCCAACGCCAAACGACGACCCGACACCTTCGGATGATCCAGCGCCAAATGACGATCCGGCTCCATCGGATGATCCAGCGCCAAGTGACGACCCGGCTCCGTCGGATGATCCAGCGCCAAGTGACGACCCGGCTCCGTCGGATGACGACGCCGAAGGGAGCGGAAAGAACCCGAATTCGGGCCGTGGCAATGGCGACGAAGACGGCGATCCAGGAAACTCGGGCGGCCCTAACAACGGTGGCGACGAACTGTAAAACAACAGAATGCTCGAGACGCTGAAACGGTCATCTTGATGTGCCGCAGCGTCTGCTGGGTGGGGCAAGGGCGCGGTCCGGGTGGGGACCGCGCCCTTTTTTATTTCAAACGCCGCGTCTTACGAAATTCTGTGACTTGCGACGCATGATCGTGAGGACTAAACGACATACAGATGTAACCGGAGAGTCGCAGCGACATGACCTATTGCGTGGGACTTCTGCTAAATGCAGGCATGGTATGCCTCAGCGATACGCGAACGAATGCCGGTCTGGATAATATCTCGACCTATCGCAAAATGTTCACCTTTAATGTACCCGACGAACGCGTGATCACGATCATGACCGCTGGCAGTCTTTCCGTGACACAAACGACTTTGGCGCGCCTTGATGAGGCGGCAGTCGACATCGAAGCGACGCCGCAAACATCAATTCTGTTGGCCCCGACCATCCTTCAGGTTGTTGAAATCATTGGGCGAACTCTGGCGGCGACCAGTAAAGAAATTGGCAACCGCATGGGCGAAAGTGCGTCAAGCGCATCGGCCTCAATGATCGTGGCAGGACAACGCGCGGGCGGGGACATGCGTATGTTTCTTGTCTATCCCGAAGGCAATTTCATCGAAGCGACGCCCGACACGCCATACCTTCAGATTGGCGAACACAAATACGGCAAGCCAATTCTGGACCGCGTCGTGACGCCCGAAACCTCAATTTCCGATGCGAAAAAGGCCGTTCTGCTAAGCATGGATTCGACGTTGCGATCGAACCTGAGCGTCGGCATGCCTCTGGACCTTGCGGTTATCGAAAAAGATGCATGCCGGGTCACCGAACAGCGTCGCATCGAAGAAGGTGACGCCGTGTTCCGCGAAATGAGCGCGGCCTGGTCGATTGCTCTGAAAGATGGCTTTAGCGCGATAAAGATCTAGCCGGCGTCGAGAAAATCCAAAGTGCGATCCATGAATTTCTGACGAAGCGGCGTGGCCTCCATCATCAGTTCGTGGCGTGCGCCGTCGATCCATTCCAGCGACGCCGAGGGCCAGTTTTCGTGCATCGCGCTGAGCGCTTTGCGGTCGACAATGCCTTCGCGTGTGCCAGCAAACGTCTTAACCGGGATGGCTGGGCGCGGGGCCTCTAAAAGTGCCGATGTCTCGCGACGCGCCTGCTCGAACCAATGAATTGTCGGCCCGCCAAGCGCCAGTTCCGGTGCCGCCGAGGCGTGCCGTCGCAGATAGTCCCAAGTGGCGCGGTCCGTGGTCAGCATGTTTGTGGCAAAGCTGGTTTCGGTGACGTAGCTGCGTACGCTGGTGCCCGGCATGGTGCGCAGTTGCTGGCCGAAGCGGCGGGCGAGACCCGGTAATATATTGGCAACCGGGCGCAGGCGTGGAAGCACGAATATGCCCCACATCGGCGCGGAAAAGACCGCCCGCGTCACAGGCAGATCATTGATCAGCGCTCGCAAGCCAATACAGCCGCCCATGGAATGCGCAATCATGTGCCACGGCTTGGGCAGATCGCGCGCGGTGGCCTCGGCCACAAGCGCCGCGACATCGATTTGGTAGTCCGCAAATGTATCGATATGGCCGAGGCGTGCGTCGTCTGTAACACGGTCGGAATATCCCTGCC
The DNA here is from genome assembly GCA_029287375.1 of Boseongicola sp. Taxonomy (GTDB): domain Bacteria; phylum Pseudomonadota; class Alphaproteobacteria; order Rhodobacterales; family Rhodobacteraceae; genus Boseongicola. The sequence goes on from JARFRG010000279.1 coordinate 30,394, forward strand.
CCCGCCAGTCAACCGAAAGGATCGCATAGCCGGCGCCGGTCAGATCGCGCGCGACACGCCCATATTTTTCAAGGTATTCGGTTCGCCCCGTGAACAGAAGAATGGTGCCTTTGGCGCGTTCGGGATGCCACAGACCGACGCGCAATCGCACGCCGTCAGAGGTGGTCGTCCAAAAGGCTTCGGCCTTTGGACCCTCTGACAGAGGTCTGTCAAAGGGGGCCGCATTGGTCAGGACAGCACCGCGCCAAGCCGCAGGGCTGCACCCATATCGCCGTCCACTTTCAACCGCTGAGACATGAAGGCCGCCGTCGGGTTCAACTCACCTGCGAGGATCGATTTGAAGGTTTCAACATCGGAGGTCATGGTCACATCCGCCTCACCGTCTTCTGCGCGGGCGCCGTTCGCGTCGAGCATGATCGCACCTTCGTCTTCAATGACGAACTTGGCTGTCCCGTCAAAACCGCTGGCATCCAGCTTTTCGTTCAGGGCAGCAACCGCCTGTTCAATCATCTCATTCATCACTCTCTCCCGGTTTCGTGACCTGTGGGTACTGGCAATCGCAATATCTTACGCTAAACTTCTGACTGACATGGCGATATTAACATCATACCTCCAATGTGCCGTTGCGGCACTTTGTGCAAGTCAGGTTTTCCTGACGTCTGCCTCTGCGCAAGACAACGAAATCGACGCATTGCTGGAAGGATTGCGATCTGCAGATCCTGCGGCTGCCGTTCAGATCGAGAACCGTATTCAGACAATCTGGTCCCAATCGGGCTCGGATGCGATGGATTTGCTGTTGGATCGTGGCCGCGAGGCTTTGGCGGAAGGCGACACAAAGACTGCAGTTTTCCATTTTTCCGCACTGATCGACCATGCGCCGGATTTCGCAGAAGGATATAACGCGCGCGCCACTGCGTATTTTCAGGAACAGAAGTTCGGGCTGGCTCTGGAAGACATCCAGCGCACCCTGGCTTTGAACCCGCTTCATTTTGATGCGATGTCGGGTCTGGCCATCATCTTTGAAGCAATTGGCAAACCCGAAGGCGCGCTTGCGGCCTGGCGTGAGGTGCAAAGATTGCACCCCAATCGCGACGGCATGGCCGAGACAATCAAACGGTTGGAAGACGGTCTTGAAGGACGCGACATCTAAGGTAGCTTTCGCGCGGTTTCGCCCGAAAGCATTGCTCGGGTGTTATGCGGCATCAAGAAGGTCTTCTTCGTCGTCAACCGGTTCGTCCGGCACTTCCTCGTCGTTCATCATTCCACGGGGCGGCAACAGGTCGCTTAGCAGGATCTGGATTTCATCCAGCTCGTCTTCGTAATCTGCCAACGATGTAGACGACGAGCCACCCATGCCAAAGATCGACAGCAGAATGTCGAAAATTTTCGAGAATATTGCGCCGAAACCGTCTTCTTCGGCCTCGGGTTCCGGCATGACATCGTCTTCGTCGTCCTCGGTTTGATCATCCTGCTCTTCGTCCACCGGATCTTCGTCGTCGTCCTGTTGTGTTGTGCGATCATACAGCGCATCCAAAGCTGAAACATCGCCACCACCGTCCGCAAGGAACGTCAATTCGACCTCTTCAAGCGCGCGATCCAAAAGCAATACGTTGCCGATCTCGCCGTCAAATTCCCATTCAAGGTTGTCGTTTTCCCCCATACGGGTCCGGGTCGACGCGCCAAGCACGAGGTCTTCGGAATTGCCGCTCATGCCGCCTTCAAAGCCTTCGTCGGCATCGATCAGCTCTCCGTTCAGATAGAGACCAATTTCGTCATTATCGAAGGTGAAGGCGAACTGATACTCTTCGCCTGCCTGAATTTTGGTGTTGGAGTCGTAGAGGTACTTTTCGCCCTCTTCACTCTGAAACCGGACCTTGAGCATGCCATTTGTGGTGATGTAGGCGGTCATATGGCCGCCCTCACCAAATCCCGAGTGGTCCTTGGACATCAGCGCCTGATTGACGCCGTTGCCGGGATCATCGGCGGTGAAACTGAAGGCCCATGTGCCTTCGTCCGTGGCCTGAGCGTCGTCGTGGGGGATCTCGATGGGCGCATTGTCTTCGCCAAAAATGCCGCCGTCGTGGGACAACAAGACGTTGGGCGCTTCAAGATCATCCGGCACGGCGCTGGCAAGATCGAGGTCGCCGGAATTGTACCAATCATTCGACGAATACTCCCAGGCGTTGCTTCCGACAGGATCACCGTCGACATCGCGGGTGTCGTATCCGTGGTGCGGTTCTGCGCCGCCAAGATCGATCAGCTTGGTCTCACCAGTGGGCGCCAGTGCCTCTTGCAGCTCGTCAACCGTACCAACGATGCCGTAGGCCACTTTGGCATCCGTTTCGATGTCGTCTTCTTCGACGCGGTCGCCGTGGACCACGACATAGCCAAGGTAGTCTTCGTCATGCGCGCCGCCGCCGTTGCCCTGCTGGGAGTACAGCGTGATGAGCGAGACCGCATCATCCGCCACGCCGTCGCCGTCAGTGTCAACGGTATGGTAGTCGACCTTGATCTGAGTGGTGTGACCCTTGATCGAAATCGTATCCTCGTCGGCGTTGTAGTCGCCGATCACGTCGATCCCGATCCCATCAACCCAGTGGTCGTGGATATAGGTGTTTTCGCCTGCGACCCCCATCCAGTCGATTGTGCGGTCGTCGTTTACATGCTCGAGAATGATGTCCTTTTTGGCGTTGATCAGGGTTTCGAACTGGAAGGTATCGCGCCCCTCGCCGCCGATCAAAACGTCGTCGGCTTCGATCTCCTGGTCGATCCAGTCGACGAGCTTTAGATACTCGTAGTCGATGGAATTGCCGTCAGGCCGTGAGGGGTCGTCCAGCACCAGCTGACCCGCGCGCTGTTCGCCCGCGTCCGCGCGGCTTAGCAATACGTCGTCGCCGTCGCCGCCTTCCAAAAGATCATTGCCACGGCCCCCGTCCAGCGTGTCGTTGCCTGCACCGCCAATGAGATGGTCGTCGCCATATCCACCAACAATGTTGTCGTTGTTGTTGCCACCATCCAACGTGTCATTCCCTGCGCCGCCGTCAATGGTATCGTTGCCGCCCATGCCGGAAATCATGTCATCGCCCGCCAACATCGGCTGCGCGCCAGACGGATTGGTGAGCGCCGCACCCGGTCCGTTCTCGAACAAATCGGCCACTTCGCCCGCATCCAGCGCGTCGGCCGACGTGGAACCGCCCCAAAGACCGAAGTCCGCAATCGCCCCTTCGAACTCGTGACGCAGATCTTCGTCGTCCGTCGCGAACTCCTGCGCCGTGTCGTTCAATTCGGCTTTGTAGGTGTCCGCGCCAAAGACCCATGGTTCGTCGTTTTGTGTCAGGTAGGCTTCGGTGTAGACGCCCGGCGTCGCGATATCGCCTTCGACGGCAGACCATGCGGCGTCCGAAACGGCGGCGCCATCAAGATAGACCGTGACGCCATCATCGGTGAAGGACACGGCCAGATGGGTCCAGTCGCCTTGTGTGAAGAGAGTGCCGGTCTCCCAAGCCTTGTTCGACCCGCCGCCACCTTCGGCCATGCGCAGAAAAAGCCCGCCATCGTCGGTGTGACCCAATCTGAAGTGGCCGCCATCGACGGTGCCGCTTTGGTCTTTCGATACAAACATCGACTTTTCGCCCAGATCATCGGGACGCACCCACATGGCGATGGTGCCTTGTGACACGTTCATTGAGGCATCGTGATCGAGGAAAGCAAAGCTGTCTTCGCCGTTGAAATACAGGGCATTGTCGGGGGTACCATCCGGCCCGTCAGTTCCGCCTTCGGTATTCAAAAGCGCCTGGTTTTCAAAGAGCGTATAGGCCTTCACCTCACCGCCTCCGCGCGCATCTTCATAGGCGCCCTCCGTGCTGTCGGCGAAGCTCCAGAAGCCAAGCGCTCCGGGAAGGCCTGCGGGATCGGCTGGGGCCGGCTGCCCAAGTACCTCTCCATTTCCGGTGCCTGTGATGGTGTAACCGGGGACGTCTTCAACACCGAGCTGCTCGAACGGATCGCGGGTCAGTGTTGGCGTTTGTTCATGGGCGGGCGTTTCCAGCATGTCCTCGGAGAAGTTATCATTCTCAAAAGCCCCTGCGGGGTCGCCGGTGACAGCGCCGGTGTTTTCAGTACCCATGCCGTTGTTCGTGGCTTTCGTCGCGCCGTCAGACGGCGTGCGTGTATCGTAGCCTTTGTATGCGACGCCATCGACGACGGTAATTTTCTCATCGCCTTTCGGATCAAGCGCCTCGACCACATCCGCGTAGGTGTCGACGATCCCATAGGTCACATTCGCGTCCGTTTGGATGTCCTCTTTGTTGACCAAATCGCCGTGGACGATCACCTGACCGATCAAATCCATATCGTGTGCACCGCCGCCGCCGTGCTGGTTCGAGATGACCGTGATAATCGATTCCAGCGCCTCGTCGCCGATCACATCTGCATGTTCGACGTAGACGTTTGCTGTATGACCAATGACAGCAATGCTGTCTTCTTCGGCGTTGTAGTCCGCAATAATGTCGATGCCGAAACTATCGACCCAATGGTCGTGAAGTTCGTTGTTTTCGCCCGCCACACCGGCCCAGTTGATCGTGCCATCGGGCTGAACGTGCTTTTGGATTATGTCGAGCTTAGCGTTGATCTGCGGCGCGATCAGGAAGGTATCCGCGCCCTCTCCGCCAATAAGGACGTCATCCCCAATTAGCGGCTCATCCGCGTAGGCCGTGAGCTTTTGTAGTGTCTCGTCGACCTCGCCGTCCGGGTCTTCGCGGGTCGGCATGTCAATTGCCAGTTGCCCGATGCGCTGCACCCCGGCGTCCGAACGCGCAATCAACGTGTCGTCGCCCGCGCCGCCCTCAAGCACATCCGAGCCACGCCCGCCGTCCAGCACATCGTCGCCGTCGCCGCCTCGCAGAATGTCGTCGCCGTAGCCGCCATAAAGCTCATCGTCGCCGCCAAGACCTTCGATGACGTCATCGCCGCCTTTGCCGGTGATCACATTGCGCGCATCGGTTCCGGTGCCATCGATGGTTTGTTCAAGGCTATCTGCGCCAAGAAAGAAGGACGGGTGGTAGTCGTCAATCGGCACAATCGCGACGTCGGCGGGCGGATTGGAGAAATCTTCAGGAGACTGATAAAAGGCGCTTTGATCGACCGGAAGGCCGTCAATCTCGAGACCCAGAACCATTGAGCCGCCACCGTCGAAGTACAGCATTTCAAAAGAATAGAGCCCGCCGTCAAATTCCGCGACACGTGCGGTTTCATCGGCAGAGCGGCCGGTTTCAAATTCAGAGTAATCAACGCCACCGATAGAAAGTTCGAACCCGTCGTCCGAGACGACCGCGATTTCATGCACGCCCTGCGGGATATAGATGTAGCCCATCAATGTCAGCGCCGAAGGCCCCATTTCAAGCGTGCCGTCGCCGATAACAGAGTCCGCATCGTTGCCAAGAAATTCAGAGATCGTCGTATCGCTTTGCTTGGAACCGTAGGCGACTTCGGAGGCGATGAACGTCGCATTCGGTTCCGCGCTCGCGGCTTCGCGCGCCATCGTGGTGTTCCAGATTTTCGTACCCGGCACAAAGGCCGCTCCCAAAAGGCCGGTACCTTCGCTTGGAACGCCGCTTGCGTCGGCGGCGGCGATTGTGGGGGCCAGTCCTTCAGGGGTGTTGACTGTTGCGGCATCGAAATAGGCGGTCGTATTCATGTCAATCCTCTCCCGTTTGCGCAGCCAGAGCATGGCGCGCAGCGGTTGTTTTGGTTTTTGAAAGCCACTCGGATTGTTGGAAATTTCAGGGCGCTTTTGCGTGTGTTGCGTCGGCCTGAACCGTCCAGAACTCGGTAAATCCAGTTCAGTCGTTAATAGAAATGTGGCAGGAAAAAGGTGAAGACGCCGAAGCAGGCGCAGGATTTTCTAATTTTGCGCGACTTTCCGCGACGCCTCGCCGACCATGCTTTAGAATGTTGATTTCACTTCATTATTTCTCACGAAAATCGCAACCGCGATTGTTGACCCTTGCTGGTCAAACACCCGCAACTGTTTCACTCTTTCGAAATCGCGAACGACACGCCCCAAAATGGGCGGAATATGGCAGGATGCGAAACCGGGTCGCCTGCCTTATTTGGGTGCGGTCTTTGGTGGCGCGGGCGCGTCGTCATGGCTGTCATCGAGAAAGATGCGATGGGCGTCGCCTTCCATATCGTCGTACTGATTGTTGCGGATCGTCCAGACAAAGGCGAGCAATGCGCCGATGCCAAGTATCAGCGAACAAGGAACGAGGATGACGAGAATATTCATCCGCTATCTCGCGCGCAAAGCATTGAGGGTGACGGTGATCGAACTGGTCGACATGGCTAGGGCCGCCATCAAGGGTGAGGCAAAGCCCAGCACCGCAAGCGGGATCGCGACCATGTTGTAGGCGGCGGCAAAGCCAAAGTTTTGCAGGATCAGGCGGTGCGCAAGCTTGGCACCGTTGACAGCTTCTGAGACACTTTCAATGCGACCCGAAACAAGCACGACATCGGCGGCAGACCGGCTTGCCTCAAGCGCGGTACCGGGAGAGATCGCGGCATTCGCGGCCGTAAGTGCTGCAACATCGTTCAGCCCGTCGCCAACCATCAGCACATGGTGGCCTTTGGACTGCAAGCCTTCAATGTAGGCAAGTTTTTCGCGTGGATCCACATCGGCAACCACGGTCGACACGCCCAGTTCACGGGCAAGCACATGGGCCTTTTGGGCGTTGTCGCCGGTCAGAACATGCAGAGCGAGGCCCATCTTTTTAAGGGCTTCGATGCCTTCAATAGCGCCCGGAAGCAAAACTTCTGTGACCGGGAGGGGCCAGGTCTCACCAAATTCGAAGGCTGTGGACTGTGGTGAGCCGATCCAGTCGCCGCGGCCCAGACGGACGCGTTGACCGTTATAGGTCGCCTCGACGCCCGTGCCTGCAATCTCGCGAGTGTCCTTCAGATCGGCCGGTGAAATTCCAGCGAGCGATGAGACAAGGCTTTTGGACAAGGGGTGGTCGGATTGCATGGCGAGCGCTTTGAGAACGCGGCGGCCTTCGTCGCCAAGTGTGTCCGGCACGCTAAGTGTCGGGCGCGTAAGGGTGCCGGTTTTGTCGAAAACGACCGTATCTGTGCTGGCAAGCCGTTCCAGCGCGGTTTCGGATTTTACCAAAAGGCCCCGGCGGAACATTCCGCCCGTCGCCGCTGCGGCGACAGCGGGAACCGCCAGGCCAAGGGCGCAGGGGCAGGTGATGATCAGTGTGGCGACTGCGACATTGACTGCAAGGCGCACATCTCCGGTCGCTATCAGCCAACCCGCAAAGGCAGCCAATGCAGTGATATGTACGATTGGCACATAGGCCCGCGCAGCGCGGTCGGCGAGGCCGGAGTACCGGCTTTTCGCGCTTTCGGCGCGCGCCACCAATTGCATGATGGATCGCAGCATCGTGTCTTCGCCGACGGCCGTCACGGTTGCGGTGATCGGTCCTGTCAGCGTGACATCACCGGAATAGAGCGTGCCGCCTGCCCGAATTCTCACGGGATCGCTTTCGCCGGTTAGCAGACTGCGGTCGACTTCAACGTCGCCTTTGGACAGGCGTGCTTCGACCGGCACCCGGCCCCCGGCGGCCAGCCAGATGTCATCGCCGATGGACAAGTCCGACACGGCAACGCTTTCGCGGGTATCACCGTTCAGCACAATGGCCCGGCGCGGTTCAAGAGCGGCGAGATCCTGTGCGGCGGATCGCGCGGCTTTGCGCATGCGCTGGTCAAGGACGCGCCCCGCCAGCAAGAAGAACGTGAGCGACAGGGCGGCGTCGAAGTAAGCGTGCTCTCCGCTCGCACTTGTTTCATACACCGACATGCCCAGCGCCAGAAGGATCGCCAGCGAGATTGGCACATCCATATTGACACGCCGAGCGCTTAGAGCGGCCCAGGCGCTTTTGAAAAATGGTTGCGCCGAGAACATTGCAGCGGGGATCGCGATTGCGGCACTGATCCAGTGGAACAAATCGCGTGTGGTGTCTTCTGCACCCGACCAGACCGCCACAGACAGCAACATGACATTCATCATGGCAAAGCCCGCAACACCGAGGCGCATCAGCATATCGCGGTCGCGAGTATCGGCGGTTTGCGACAATTCGGCTTCGTGGGCTTCAAAACCCGCGCCCGCAAGCGCTTCGATCCACGGTGTTGGGTCGGCGTTGTAGGCAGCGGTCACGGCCACGCGGCGCAGTGACAGGTTTACGCGGGCGGCTTTGACACCGGGAAGCGCGCGCAATGTTTGCTCGACCGTCTGGATGCAACCGGCACAGTGGATCGTTGGCAGATAGAGTTGGTGCGTCGGCGCACCTGCGGCCCCGGTTGCGACGGCGCTGTCAGGCAGCGCCACACAGGCAGGGCATGCGGTCGTCACACGCCAACCCACATCACAATGCGCTGGCGAAAGCGTGTGCCGTCTGCGGCTTCGGCGACCAGACGCAGGTTCCAGTTGCCGCGTGCGAGTTCACCGACAGGCGCGACAAAGGCGGTACCATCGTGAGTAAACACCGGGGTCTGGTCGTCTCCGACGTGCGTGGCACGCCCGAGGGTTGCTGACACAATCTTGGGCACAACAGCGCCGATGTTGTCATTGATCGACAAGATCAGATCACTGCCGTCAAGAGTCGCCGATACAGTCCAGCCCAGCGCGAGTTGCGCGTCGCGGTCTGCGTCAAAAGTCTGACTTGCGACATATGAGTTCTTGGTTTCAAGCCCCGGAAAAGTTCCGACCGCTTTGAACGCCAGCGTCAGATTGACGGTGATGATGACGGAAAAGGCAGCCGCAAAAATCCCAAAGACATGATAGCCGGTTAACGTGCGTTCGGACATTTTACGATCCCTTTCCGTTAAAGACTGTCGCCTGACCGGCGCGTCCCTCTGTTTCGACGTCTTCAACCCAAAGGCTGAATTCAGTGCGGTCGCGGCTTGCGGCGGCGTCTTGCGGACGCGCGGTTACATAGGTGCGCACGCTGAGTGTCTCGTTGGCGGGCACCACGACATGGTTTGGCAGGCCTCCGTCGGCCTCGACGCCGATCCGCAGAATATCATCCGAGTCCAGCAGAACGCGGAATTCGCGGTCTTCGCCAGTAAGGTTACGGATACGCAGTGTGTAGGTATTGCGGATCGCGCCATCAGACAGGGTGACAAACTGCGGGTTGCGCACAGGCTCAACCGTCAGCGAGATATCCGAGCGGATAAACAGCGCCCAGACAAGGCCGACGCCGATGAGGCTCCAGATAGCGGTATAGACCATGGTACGGGTGCGGAAAATGTGCTGCCAGATCGGGCGTGGTGGCTTGCCTTCGCGCTCGCGTGGCTCATCCGACAACGCAAGATAGTCGATCAGGCCACGGTCTTTGCCGATCTTGACCATGACGTCGTCGCAGGCGTCGATGCACAGCGCGCAGGTGATGCACTCCATCTGCTGGCCGTCGCGGATGTCGATGCCCATGGGGCAGACGTTGACGCAGGCCATACAGTCAATGCAGTCGCCAATGCCGTCAGCGTTCAGGCTTGGCTTGGACTGGTTCAGAGGCATGTTTGGATAGGGTGTCGCTTTGTAGCGCGCAGCCCCCGGCCCCGCCTGCGCCGTGATTGTTTCGGCGTTTTCGGAAGCGGCGGCAGCGGCTTTGGCGCGGCGCAGATTGTCCTTGCCACGCGGCTCACCGCGCCAGTCGCGATAGGCGACGGTCAGGGTGTCATCATCCATCATCGCCGCCTGAATGCGCGGCCATGGACACATATAGATGCAGACCTGCTCGCGCATGAAACCGCCGAAGACAAAGGTCGTTGCGGTCAGAACTCCGATGGTGGAATAGGCGATAAAGGGCGCATCAAAGGTGACGAGGTTGACCGCCAGCGTTGGCGCGTCGGCGAAATAGAACACCCAGGCGCCGCCCGTGGCGATAGAGATCAGGAGCCACACAATCCACTTAGTGACGCGCAGGCGTAGCTTTTTGGCGTCCCAATCGGCTTTCCATAAACGCACACGCGCGTTGCGGTCGCCTTCGATCCAGCGTTCTACGAGGATGAAAAGATCGGTCCATACGGTTTGCGGGCAGGTATATCCGCACCAGACACGGCCCAGCGCCGACGTGAACAAGAACAGGCCCAGGCCCGCCATGATCAACAGGCCCGCGACGAAGTAGAATTCGTGCGGCCAAATCTCGATCCATAAGAAATAGAAACGACGCCCCGCCATGTCGATCAAGACAGCCTGATCCGGCAAGTTCGGACCCCGGTCCCATCTAAGCCAAGGCGTGATGTAGTAGATCGCCAGCGTGATGCCCAAGATCCACCACTTTAGGGTGCGGAATTTTCCGGTTACAGCGCGCGGAAAAATAGGCTCCTGCGGCGCATAAAGCGGCTGATTGTCTGGCGCATTCATTGCTAATAACTTTCCTGTTCGCAGATCCTATCTAGGACAGAGCAGGGCGGGTCTCATTGACCTGTGTCAAAGTCGAAAAGAAATGGTGCCCCGATCCCGAAATTGATGCGAACAGGTCCAGGATCGGGGGCAACCGCGCCGCACTTTCGTGCAGCTCGGTGTCTCTTGGTCGTTACTCGCCGCCACCAAGCTGGTGGACGTAAAGAGTGACGGCTTTGACTTCCGCGTCGCTCAGGCGTTGGCCCCAAGGGGGCATGACACCAAAGCGCGCATACTTGATCGTCTCGATAACCGTGTCCCGCGAACCGCCATACAGCCAGATCGCATCCGCCAGATTGGGCGCACCAAGCTCGGGATCGCCCATCGCGTTGTCGCCATGACAGGACGAACATTCGAGCGCGAATATCTCGGCACCGGCCGATGCCAGTGCGGCGTCGTGGTCCACACCGGACAGTGACACGACATATTCCGCAGTCGCGGCGATTTCTTCCTCGCTGAGAACCTCGTCAAAGGCCGGCATTTCTGACCAGCGCGCGTCAAAGTCGGTTTCGTTACGGATGCCATGGCGCACGGTGTATTCAATCGCCTCAAGCGACCCACCCCACAGCCAAGCATCATCCAGCAGGTTCGGATAGCCAACCGCGCCGGCCGCCCCTGCCCCGTGGCATTGCGAGCAATTGGCCCGAAATACCGCAGCGCCGCCTGCAACGCCAAACTGATGCGTCGGGTCGGTGACTGCCAGCGTCGACAGATCAGCGGATGCAAGACGCTCGGACACTTCGGCATTGCGCGCATCCACCGCCGCGATGTCTGCGGCCACTTCTGCCCGTGTGGAATATCCAAGCGCACCAGCCGTCGCGCCTTCAATCATCGGCCATGCGGGATAGGCGACTGAATAGCCAATCCCCCAGATGATGGTGATGTAGAAACACCAAAGCCACCAGCGCGGCAAAGGGTTGTTCAATTCCCGGATGCCATCCCATTCATGGCCCGTGGTATCGACGCCTGTGACGTCGTCGTGATTTAGATTGTCAGACATCAGTGCGCCTCCGGCTTTGATTGGGCGGATTTGGTGCCGCGGGTGCGTGCATCTGCAGGCGTGTCCGGGCGATCAATCGGAAGCGTCTCGTTGCGAAACGGAATGTCCGAAATATCGGCGTGAAGTGCGCGACTTCCGGGGCGAAACGCCCAGGCAATCGCCCCGATGTAGAAAATGCACATCGCCAGTAAAATCCAGCTGTCGGCAAGTTCGCGTAAGAAGGAATAGGTATCCATGTTCAGTCCTTCCTAGCGGCTTGCATCAGGCGTGAAGGTCGAGAAATCGACCAACGTGCCCAGCATCTGCATATACGCAATCAGCGCATCCATTTCGGTCAAGTCAGGCTGGCCGTCAAAGTTTGACACCACAGCCCCCGGATAGCGTTCGACCAGTGCATCCCAATCACCATCAGGATTGGCCTGCACGCGGAAGTCGGCGCGCGCCTCGGCGATCATTTCGTCGGTGTAAGGCACCCCGACAAATCGATGCGTGCTGAGAAGGTCTTCGATATGCTCACCGTCAAGCTTGGCATCAAGTAAGAACGCGTACTTCGGCATGATGCTTTCCGGCACAACCGATTGCGGGTCGGTGAAGTGATCGACATGCCAGGCATCTGAATAGCGGCCGCCGACACGCGCAAGGTCTGGCCCCGTGCGTTTGGAGCCCCACTGATGCGGGTGGTCGTATTTGCTTTCCGCTGCCAGTGAATAATGGCCGTAGCGTTCGACTTCGTCGCGCATTGGGCGGATCATCTGAGAGTGACAGACATAACAGCCCTCGCGAATGTAGACATCACGCCCCGCCAGTTCGAGTGGTGAATAGGGACGCATCCCCTCCACGTCCTCGATTGTGTTCTCAAGATAGAACAGAGGTGCAATTTCAACGATACCGCCGACGCTGACGACAAGGAGCGAACCAACAAGAAGAAGCATAGGGCTTTTCTCAATGATGGTGTGTTTGCTGAGTATGGACATGATTGTCGCTCCTTTACTCTGCCGGGACGCCGACCGGGGCGGAGACTTTTGCGCCTCCCCGGATCGTCATCCACATATTCCAGACCATGATCAGGGCACCGGCGAGGAACAACACGCCTCCCAGTCCACGGACCACATACATCGGGAACTTGGCGCTGACGGTGTCGGCGAACGAGTTCACAAGGAAGCCTTGCGCATCAACTTCGCGCCACATCAGGCCTTCCATGATCCCGGTCACCCACATTGAGGCCGCGTAAAGAACGATACCGATCGTCGCGAGCCAGAAGTGCCAGTTGATGGCGCTCATCGAATACATCTGCGCGCGTCCCCAAAGTTTAGGTGTCAGGAAGTAGAGCGCACCAAAGGTGATCATGCCGTTCCAGCCAAGCGCGCCGGAGTGGACGTGACCGATGGTCCAGTCAGTGTAGTGCGACAGCGAGTTGACCGCGCGGATCGACATCATCGGACCCTCGAAGGTCGACATGCCGTAGAACGCGAGGCTGATCACCATCATGCGGATAATCGGGTCGGTCCGAAGCTTGTCCCATGCGCCTTGCAGGGTCATCAGACCGTTGATCATACCGCCCCAGCTGGGCATCCACAGGATGATCGAGAAGACCATGCCAAGCGTGGACGCCCAGTCAGGGAGAGCCGTATAGTGGAGATGGTGCGGACCTGCCCAGATATACAGGAAGATCAGCGCCCAGAAGTGAATGATCGACAGCTTATAGCTGAAGACCGGGCGGCCAGCCTGCTTGGGCACGAAGTAATACATCATGCCCAGGAAGCCCGCAGTCAGAAAGAAGCCCACTGCGTTGTGGCCATACCACCACTGGGTCATCGCATCCTGCACGCCAGAGAAAACCTGAACCGATTTCGAGCCCCAGATCGTGACCGGGATCGACAGGTTGTTCAC
>JARFRG010000191.1 GCA_029287375.1 Boseongicola sp.
TACGGGTCCGTCAAAATCGCGCCTTCAACATTTGTGAAAACGGTATTCTCTGTACCCGTCTCAGGCAGGATTTATGAGCTTTGCTTTTGGCGCGGCTCACCCACCGTCTCGGACGAATCGACCAAAGGTTCCCTTTCGGAAACCCCCGGACGCGCGGTGACTAGAGGGATTCTGAGCGCTTGTGAAGAGGAATTCTGTTTATCGCTCAGAAATCATGCCGGAAAGACCGCACTATAGTAGCGGCGCAGCACCGCACTTTTGCGCCCAAAGATAGAACTTGCGATCTGATTACCTTCAAGAACCCATACCCCAAATGCCTCAAACTGCGCGTGCTGACCTAAATGAACCATCCCCAGATCACGGCAAAGCTGCGCACCTCCCGGACTGACCAAGATCGTCCCAATGGCACTCAAAACCACATCACGCCGCGCCAACGCCTCAAGGCTGGCCACAAAAGACGACACCAAAAGCGGCGCCACAGCCTCATGTCCGGAACGCACCACCAAGGCCGGGCAATACCCAAAATACTGACCGGGAAAGATCGGGCGGCGAAGCCGATCAACACTTAACGAGCTTTCACGAAACGTCCGTTTACGAAACAGCGTCTCATCTTCAGGCAGCAGAAACGGGAGCATCCACTTTGCCACAATCTCGTCACCCTTCAACGCAATCGCCCATTGCCCGGTCGTCGCCTCATAGAGCGGAACAAAGCGATCGGAGTCCGGTGCGAAATCTGGCGGCAATTCCCCAAATTCAGCATCGGCGACAGTAAGCCCCGCCTGAATGGCCTTCCTGAGCGATCCATCGAAGAACCGCTCTAGGCTGTCGTGGCCCAACATGGAGTATCCTCCGCCGCCCTGGCCCTGCTGACGCCCCTCCCAATCCTCGCGACAGGCCAACACATCTGCCCGGCTCCAGCCCAAACGCTCAACCAGTCGGTGTTCCAGATCGCCCCGGATGAACGACACCGACCGCTCATATTTGCCGACGGCGTCGACGCTGACACCCAAAAGGTCCGCCATTGCCTCCTGCGTCATCCGCCCATGCGCGCCCACCGTCGCACGCCAGGCCCGCAATTTGCGCGCAAACAATGAATGAAAGCCCATACCGGCGTCCCCTTGATCCTGCACCGACACTGCGCCAAGACCACGCCCCCTGCCAAGAGATTTACGGGTCACTTACGGGTTGCACCGGATTGGATCAGTGGCTTGCATCAACGCGCGCTGCAAATCTGACCCAACCCACAACCACCCCGCCGGAGACCCATGATGCACCGCACCCTGACCGCCTTGACCGAAGCGTTGAGCCTTTTGATCCCGTTTGACGCCGCGTCGCACGATAGGGCCAAATCTGTCACAAAACCGGACCGTTGGCGCCCCGCACAGGCCCGTTGCCGCACACCCTGGACCGCAGAACGCCGCAAGCGGTATCCGGGAAGATAATATTTGTAGCACACAGGGGCTTTCAACTTGGCCCGCGTAGGTTACCTGTAGGATCAACTTACAGGAGGACCACCATGAAAACCGCCACCCACTACCTCGACGAAGCGAACGCCGTCGTGCCAAAGATTTCAGCCGAAGACGGCATCGCCAAACATGCAGCCGGTGGAGCAACCTTCATTGACGTGCGCGACGGCACCGAGATTGCCGCATCCGGCACAATCGCAGGTGCCTTGCGCATCCCGCGCGGAATGATGGAGTTTCGCGCCGACGCAAGCCACGCATTGCACGACGCGGCCCTTGGAAAAGACGCCGAGATCGTTCTGATTTGCGGGGCGGGCGGTCAGGCCGCACTCACCGGAAAAACGCTAAAAGACATGGGCTACACAAACGTCTCAAATGTCGGCGGGTTCACAGCGTGGAAAGACGCGGGCGGACCGGTCGAGAGCTAACATGCGCCGCCTGACGGCGCCGCGGTGATGAGGGGGCTGTCGGCCCCCTCAAACTCCCCCGAGAGTATTTTAGCCAAGAAGAAATCAGCGAAAGCTGGCGTAGGGAATGTAGCGGACCAGATCGCCCCTTTGGACGGTTCGCGCACCGTCTTCGATTTCAACCAGACCATCCGCCCAGGCCAGACCCGAGATGCGCCCCGACCCCTCGGACGCGAAGACTTCGGCATCCCCATCAGCATTAATCCGTGCTCTGAGGTATTCGCGCCGCCCCGGCTTTTTGTTTTTCTCAAACCCCGCCGGCACCATGAAGCCCCGAGGTTGGTGCCAGTCTTCCCCGCCCATCAGGCCAAGAGCGGGGCGCGCGAAAATCATTGTGCAGACCATCGCGGCCACGGGGTTTCCGGGCAGTGCAAAGATCGGCACACCGCCCCACATCCCAAGCGCGAGAGGACGGCCCGGTTTCAACGCGATACGCCAGTCATGCCGCGTTCCCGCCGCGCCCAAGGCGGCTGCGACGTGATCTTCATCCCCCGCAGACGCACCGCCCGAAGTCAGGATCGCGTCGACCTCACCCGCCGCACTGTCCAGCCGTGCGACGAGGGCCGTGCGGTCGTCCGCGACATGCCCAAGATCAACAGCTTCAAACCGCCAGTCAGTCAAAAGACCCAAAAGCATCGGACGATTTGCGTCATAGGTGCGCGCCGCATCCATCGTCGAACCCGGCGTCACGATTTCGTCCCCTGTCGACAACACCCCGACACGCAATGGCCGGTAAAGCGACACCTCGCGCACGCCGGTCGCCGCCAAAAGCGCCAGTTCTGCAGGCCCTAGACGTGTGCCTCGCGGCACCGCAACCGCGCCCGCTCCAATGTCTTCGCCAGCTTTGCGCGCGTTCGCACCCGCCTTGATCGGCCCTTCAAAAGCCACCTGCGCGCCGTTTGTCGTCGTGTCTTCTTCTAACACAACCGTATCGACCCCTTCCGGCAGGATCGCCCCGGTCAGAATTCGGATCGCCGCACCCGCTGGCACCGCGCCCGCAAACGCCGCGCCTGCCGCCGCGCGCCCATCGACAAGCGGCAAGACCTGATCGCCTGCACCCGTGCTTGCCTGCGCAAAGCCATAGCCATCGACCGCCGAATTCGCGGCCGGAGGGTTGGCGCGCACCGCAATCGCATCTGCCGCCAGAATGCGCCCCAAACCATCCCCTGCCGCACAGGTTTCTACCCGCGCCACCGGCAGCACATTCGCCCTCAACCGCGCCAAAGCGTCCTCCACGGGCGTCCAGTCCACACCGGGCGGCAAGGCAAAGCAATCGTCTTTCAAACGCGGCGGCTTTAGCATGGTTTCCCGTGCCAATACATCCAATCGATCCACATGGCCGCCCCCCAAAATCCACCCCTCTTGCAGCGCAATCGCAGGCACATCCATCCAATCAGCCATCTCTGATGCAGGCAAGAGCGACAAGGCCCGCGCCAAAAGCCGCACCTGCGCCCGATCACGAATATCATCGCCAGACCGCTGCACCGCCCGGTCGATCAAAGACGGCCAAATCTCGGCCAGAACCACGCCTGCCGACGCACAGTCCTCAAACGGCCAGACCGCAATGTCGGGCCTGCGGCGCAGGCGTGCTAAAATCGGCAACCCCATCAGAACCTGCCCGCCGACCGTCGGTGGAAAGGCCAGCTGGAAACAACTCGACGCCGACCGCGCAACGTCGTCCGTCCGACGTTTTTCGGCGAACCCGTCAAAAACCACATTCTTTTTGGCATAAGGCACACCCGGGAACTGATCGCGCGCGTGCTTGCCCCAAAATGGCCCCGGCTCTGCAAACAAGGCATTGATTTGTGAAGCTATCTCGAACCGGTTGTTGTTGCCGGACGCATCGTCCGAAATGCGCGCCTCGACCCAGTCCCAAAGTCCAAGCGGATCGCCCTGCCCCGTCACCGCATGGGCAAAGCCCGCAGGATAGCCGAACGGGAAATCAAACCCCGCAAGTACCCGCCGCCCGGCCGCGTGTTCATCTGCGAAAAAGTCGTGCAACCATGCCTCTGCCAGCACCCGGCTGCGCAAATAGACCGGCGCCTCACACTCTCCGTCGCGCGCAATCCCCGCCCAGATCGCATCCTTCTGCGGGCGCGCCGATTTCGCACGCGCCGCCGACCAATCCATCACCAATACAGTGTCGAACCGCATCAGAGGTCCAACTCATCCGCGATAAAATTTGCAATTGCAGCCGTATCGTCAAGATGAAACGCCGCACGCCCCTCGACCGCCGCGTCATTGTCCGACGCAATCGCGCGCACCGTTGGCAACTCGGGCGCCAATAGCCCTGCGCCAGTCTCCCCACGGTGCGCTTCGATCTTGGGATGGCTGGCCCCCTTGAAACCCTCGACCAGAACCAAATCCACCGGAGATAGCTTCGACAAGAGCGCATCCAGATCCGGCAAATCCGCCCCCCGCAATTCCGCCATCAACGCCCAGCGCGCGCCCGACCCAAGCAGAACCTCGCTCGCCCCCGCCTCCCGGTGACGATGCGAATCTTTGCCCGGCTGATCAATGTCAAACGCGTGATGGGCGTGTTTCACCGTCGATACCGTCACCCCGCGCGCCACAAATTCGGCCACAAGACGCTCCATCAACCCGGTCTTACCCGCGTTTTTCCAGCCAACAACGCCCCAGACTTTCATTTGATCCCCGCAAGATATTGCTCGGCGATTTCAAGATCTTCAGGCGTGTTCACATTGAAAAACGGATCAAACCGCGCAGTCGGAAAATCAGCCATCGCGGTGCCATGCCCATCAGTCCACTGCACGACCTTACGCACACCGCTTTCAAGTGCGGATCTCAAATCATCGCGCAACGCCACAGGCCACAAACCAAATGTCGGATGCCGCCCATTGGCCGTGCGCGCCAAGACAATCGGCTTGCCCGCACCCTCACCTGCCAATTGCAACTGCGGCACCAGATCGCCTGGAAAAAACGGCGTATCAGCGGCTGCCGTCACAATATGATCCGCCCCATTTGACGCCGCCCATTCCATACCCGCCAGTACCCCAGCCAAAGGCCCGGCAAACCCGTCGATCTCATCCGCCGCGACCGGCAAACCAAAGCTCGCAAACCGCGCCGCATCGCCATTGGCGTTCAAGCACAACCCAGCGACCTGAGGCTCAAGCCGCTCAATCACACGCGCAAGCAACGTCACACCGCCAAGCCGCAACAGCCCCTTGTCGTCGCCCCCCATGCGGGTCGCCTGCCCACCGGCAAGGATCACGCCATAAGGTTGCTTCACGCGGTCCTCCATGCGTCAAGCTGGGTCCGAAAGTCTGCCGAGGTCATCCCCTCCGGCAGATCCGTGTCCGCGACCGGGTAAACGAACACGCCCACGCGCACGCCGGACCCGCCCGTAAGAGCCGCAACTTCGTCCACCGCATCCCATTCATAATCCGTCTTGGAGTTGCGTGCGTCGATCTTGAAACCACGCGGGCCAAAGCAGAACGTGAACGGCCTGCTCTTTTCCCGCGCCGCTCGCTGGATCGTCCAGTTGTGACGGCCTGCCAAGGTTCCATAGATCACTGTGAAAATCAGATACGCAAAGGCCCCTAGCACCACAGCAAGAATATGCGCGGATCCAAACGTCAGTGGATCAATCGCCCCAACAAACTGGAACGAAAGAAGGATGCCTGCAAACAAAACCAACCACGAGATTGCCTTGCTGAGAAACGGCATCCCTTTGCTCGTCAGACAGGCCCCTTCCTGCTCAAGCTTCTTCGGAAACGAAGGCGTCACCACAATATCTTCGCTCATAGTTCTCTCCATCCCTTCAACCGCGCCCGAAACGCGCTCGCACTCAGCCCCTCTGGCAACGCCGCGTCCGGAATTGCGATCATCGACATGCCCGTGCGCAACACCGTCGCGCCCTTGGCCTTGTGCACCGCATCAATCGCCGCCCAGGCATAACGCCGCTCTGACACGTCATCCCGCATCTCAATCCCTCGCGCATCAAGCCGCACCGAAATCTCGCCCGTCCGATCCCAATGCGCCCCGACAATCCGGTAAAACTGCCGCATCCGCGTGCGCTGCAAATAGGCAAACGCCGCGACCATCACGCCTGCCCCAAGGATACCCGCTATCACGAACGTGGGCGACAACCCGGCCTGCCCAATCGCCCCCGCCAGCACCAAAAGCCCCAGCCACACGACCGCCCAGAACACCGCCCGATGCACGAATTTCTGCGGCGGCACGGCACTGCGCCACCATCCTGACATGGCGGCAGGCAACAGCTTGGTGTCGAACCGATACCGCAGCTCGATCGGCTCGCTCGTCACGCCCGCATCCACGCTTCAATCC